>CAMWQE010000044.1 GCA_947176335.1 uncultured Porphyromonadaceae bacterium
TCACCGTACAGTGAGAACTTCTGGCTCATATATCCGATTCGGTGTTTGATTTCCTCCGCTTGTGTCAGGATATCGCATCCGGCAACAGTGCCGTTTCCCGCAGTCGGCCGGCTGAGTCCGCACAGCATTCTCATCGCAGTGGTTTTTCCCGCACCGTTAGCTCCTAAGAAACCAAATATCTCCCCTTTGCGCACGTCAAACGAAATATGGTCCACCGCAGTGAAAGAGCCGAAGCGTTTTGTAAGGTCTCTCACCGATATCGCTCTGTCAGTTTCCGTTTTCATTGCGTGTAAGTTTGATGAAGAGGTCCTCGATGTCACCTTTCGCAGGATATATTTTCACATCTTTGATTCCTGCCGCGATAAGTCTTTTTATCGCTGCTTCCGGTTGGAATTCCGGTTTTGCAACAATGTGGAGCGTTGCCCCAAATGTGTAGCAGTCGCTGATTTCCGGCATCATGCGCAGTTGCGTGAGCAATTCAAACATATTGGCGGCGGATGCATTGAACAGTCTTTCGTCAAGTCCTCTCACAAGCTCTTCCGGCGTATTCATTTCCAGAATCTTTCCTCTGCTTATCATAGCGATTCTTTCGCAGTTGGTAGCCTCGTCCATATATGAGGTAGACACAAGTATGGTTATCCCTTTTTCGCGTAATGTTGCCAGCATTTCCCAAAATTCGCTGCGTGACACAGCGTCCACTCCTGTGGTAGGTTCGTCAAGAAGCAGTATTTCCGGTCTGTGGATAAGAGCGCAGCTCAAAGCGAGTTTCTGCTTCATGCCTCCGGACAGTGCGCCTGCCTTGCGGTTTGGAAACCGTTCAAGCTGGCTGAATACAGGAGCGATGATATCATAATTCTCCTTGACTGATACCCCGAACAGTGATGCGAAAAATTCCATGTTTTCCTTCACGCTCAAATCCTGGTATAGCGAAAACTTTTCCGGCATATAACCTATCAGGGTACGGAGTTTTCTGTAGTCGTTCACTATGTCGAGCCCGCAGATTGTCGCTGTTCCGCTGTCCGGTACGGCAAGTGTTGCGAGAAGCCTGTAAAGGGAGCTTTTTCCAGAACCGTCCGGACCTATGAGGCCGAATAGCTCTCCTTTTTGCACTGTGAAACTCACATTATCGAGTGCCGTGATATTGCCGTAGCGTTTCGTAATGCCGTTGATTTCAATGGCTGGGCTCATAACTTTACCTCACCGTATTGTCCTAACTTCAGCCGTCCGTCATTTTTTACTGCGATTTTCACGGCGTACACTAAATTTGCCCGGCTGTCACGGGTCTGTATGGATTTCGGGGTAAATTGGCTTTCCTGCGCGATCCATGTTATTGTCCCGGGATAGTTATACTGTTCATCGCCGCCGAAGTCAGCTATTACAGTCACCTCCTGACCGATTTTGATTCCCGCGAGTTGTGAAGATGTGAAATAAGCGCGTAAATACATATTGTCAAGGTCTGCGATTTTGCACAAAGCCCGTCCCGGTATAGCAAATTCTCCCGGCTCGGCGTACTTTATCAGGATAGTGCCGTTAAGGGGAGAGTCAATTTTGCTTTTGGCAATCTGTTCCTCAATTTGTTCTGTTTGGTACTGGATTGCAACCGCATTGTCAGAAATGGAGTTGCGGTTTTTGGCAAGTGTGGACAGGAGTGCAGTCAGCTGTCCGCGCAGCATTGTCAGGTGTGCCTTTGCGTCATCGTATTGCTTCTGCGTTGTTGCTCCGGCGGCAAGCAAGCGGCTGTAACGCTCGCATTCATGCTGCTGGTGCGATATCTGGCTGCGTAGTGCTGCCGCTTGTGCGGCAATGTCCGGTGAGCTGTTTTCGGCTGCTTGCCTTTGGCTTTCAAGCTGTTTCTGCTGTAGGACAAGCATGGTGGTGTCGATAACCGCGATTCTTTCACCAAGGCATACACTGTCACCCTCCTTTACTGGCAATGAAATTATCTTACCGGAGGTTTCTGCGGACACAGTGACGGTGGTCGCTTCAAAGATTCCGGTGGCATCATAGTCAGGAGTATTGCTGCATGCGGCAACAATCATAGCCATTGCAGCCGTTCCAAGTATCTTTTTCATTGGTTCAGGATAGATTTCAGGTTGTATATTTCTTTAAGGAGTTGTATTTCGTGGAGTTTGGCATTAAGTTGCGCAATGCTTTCATCCGATATTTTTGTCAGAAGTGCGGTTGCGTCTATTATGCCGTTTTCAAGTTGAGCTTCTGCCGCACGTCTTACCCTCTTGCGCAGCGCAATGATTTTCTCATCCTCTTTCATCACCTCCCGCAGCCCGGCAATGGTTTCGGTCTGCGATGCGCTCTGCAGCGCGGTATTGAAAAGAAACATCTCTTTGTCCGCCTCAATGTCTCCGGCATTGACTGACGCACGGATGGAATTGTTTTTCCGGGAATAAAAAGAATCTATGTTCCATGAAATCTTTACTCCGGCTAAAAAATTGAATGAAAGTTCACGCGACATCATGCTCTTGAAATAATCGAACCCCGGATAGCCGTAATATGCCTGCGCGAATAATCCCACAACAGGCATATAGGATACGTTGGACAGGCGGTTGGCGGCTTGGTTCACCGCAAGGCGGTTTGTAAATAATCTCATCTCCGGACGGTTACACTCCTTATTATAATGGTAATTTAAGGCTCCTGTAGGTTTTGCCATATACTTGCCGCCGGTGTTCTCCCCAATGAATATCTCAAGCATCTTTCGGTAACTATCGGCGGCACTTTTCGCATGAATGATGCTTTGGCTCACTGTCAGTGCCTGGGCTTCAATCATGTCGGCGTCACTCTGCATGGCAACTCCGTTTTTTTGCATTACCCTGATTTTTTCAAGGTTCTGGATGAGAAGATTATGGGTTACCTCGTTTTGTGCGATTTGTTCTTCGGTAAGCAGAATGGCGAAATATACTGACTCCACCCGCTGGCGCACAGCGTATAGCTCCACTTCAATCGATGACTTCCGGACAGCATCATTGGCTCGTGCCATTTCACGTCGTGCTCGTGATGCGCCTCCGTCCCATATCGGCTGGGTCAAATCGGCTCCCGTCTTGTATTGGATTTTGCTTAACCCTTTCACCTCTTGCCCCATCTGGTTAAGCACACCGGTGAGTGTTTTGGGAAAAGAAGGTACGATGTTCTGTGACGTAGCTTGTCCGTAGACTCCCAATTTTGGTAGCCAGGCTTTGTTTATTTCAGACAAATCTATATCAAGGGAAGCGTCGAGCAGCTCATATTTCTTTATGATGGGGTAATTTGCTTCCGCTTTCCTGACGCACTCCTCTATGGTAAGTTGAGAATAGGAGGTGAACGGAATTAATGAAATCAGTATGCCGGTAATTAGTGCTTTCATGGCTTACAGGACATTACGGTTTTAATTTGCGCATGATAGTATCGAAATTCTCCTCTTTTCGCTTCGCCACAAATGTATCCATATCCTCGGTCAGGTATCCGAGGGCGGAAGATACTATAGGAGCGCCTACGAAAGAAAATATGTTAAGTGACGCGATGTCGAGCATTAGCATTCCAGCATCAACCTTACGGCAATGTCCCGACTCAGCTCCGTCATCAATTTTCCTTTGCAATGCAGCAAGCAATATCGGTGCGGTACCGCGTATTTGCTCTAAAAACACTTTCGCCCTCTCCGAATCACTATACACCTCTCCTATTAAGAACCTTGGTAAGTCGGGATTGGCAGCGATGAAATCAAGATGCCGTCCTATTATTGTTTTTATTGCTTCCTCAAGTGAAGAGGTCTTGTTTTCGATTGGGGTGAAAAGTGCCTCTTTGAGCAAAGCTACTTTTTCATTGACTATACGCTCGAAGAGGTTGGCTTTGGTGCGGAAATAGTAATGGAACATGGCGTGGGTCACTCCCGCGGCTTCCGCTATGGAAGTAGTCCTTGCTCCCGCAAATCCTTTCGTCAGGAATTCTTTCTCCGCGGCAGCGAGTATAGCTTTCTCGGTATCATGTACTACCGGAATGGTTTCTTCGGTTTGCATAACACAACTGTTTATCAATTTTGACTAACAAATTTGTTAATGCAAAAGTAGATATAATTTATATATCCGACAAATTTCAGGCTATAATGGGTTGTGCATTTTTTATTGTATAAAACACCATTTCATTTGTATAATTGCAATACTGTGACTAACTTTGTGGTGCAATAACTATTAAACACACGCAAACTATGAAAAAGATACTTTATGCTGCCGGCGCTCTTGCCTGCTTTTCAGCCGGATGGCTTCTCAATCAATCCAATTCACAAATCGGCACCTGTTTCCTGACCGACACTCTGGTAATTCGTGACACTGTCACAATCCATGCACCTGTAGCGGTGGAATCACGAAAGTTGCCCGCACGCATAGCTACAGTGCATAAGGACTCTGTCGTAAGCATTCCTGCAGTAGATTCATCAGCAGTAACGCTTCCGGCTGTGTCGCTTCATTATTCGGGAGAACTTTACGACGCATATATAAGCGGTGTGTACCCGAGCCTCGATTCCATAAAAATCCATGCGCCGTCATCGGTAATCACGCGCACAATTGCCGTACCGAAAAAAACGAGGTGGCATTTCGGTATAGGCGCAGGGGTTGCCGCGACTCCTAAAGGGGTGCAACCTTATGTGGGCGTCGGCGTTACCTACAGCTTATTTGCTTTCTGAAGGCACGAGGGAGTAAAGCCATTCAATCTCCTGCGCCCATATCTCCTCATTAGGAGTTTCCAGTATCAGCGGAATATTGTCCATACGCGGGTCACGCATCAGCATTTCAAAAAATTCCTTGCCGATTGCACCGAGTCCTAACGATTCATGGCGGTCGACTTTGCTTCCGACCCCTTTCTTTGAGTCATTGATGTGCATTGCGCTGAGATATTTGAAGCCGATTTCACGGTCAAACTCGTTCCATGTGGCGTCATATCCTTCCGGTGTGGCGAGGTTATATCCTGCGGCAAAGGTATGGCATGTGTCGATGCACACTCCCACCCTCTCCTTGTCATCCACTTTGTCAATTATATGCGCGATTTGGGCGAAAGAGAAGCCTAAGTTTGTCCCTTGTCCGGCGGTGTTCTCAATTACCGCTTTCACCCCTTTTGTTTCTGCGAGTGCAAGGTTGATTGATTCTGCGATCAGGTCGAGGCAAGCATCTGTCTCCATCAGTTTCAGGTGGCTGCCCGGGTGGAAATTGAGCATTGTGAGCCCAAGCTGTTCGCAGCGGCGCATCTCGTCTAAAAATGCTTCACGGCTTTTCTCCAGTTTCTCAGCCTCAGGCGCACCGAGGTTGATGAGGTAGCTGTCGTGCGGAAGAATCTGGGCAGGGGTGAATCCGAATTTTTTGCAGTTTTCCTTGAATGCCTCAGCCTCCTTAGGCTTTATTACCGGAGACTTCCAGCGCGATGGGTTGCGGGTGAAAAGGGCAAATGCTTTTGCACCGATATTTGCCGCGTTAATTGGAGCCTGGCTCACTCCGTCGCTTGCGCTCACATGCGCACCTATATATTTCATGATTTGTAAAATTTTCTTTTGATAACGCAAATGTAGAAACTTTAGTTATAATTCCATATCATCGTTGCCGTAAAAATCAAAAGTAAGCTGCCGCCATACCTCCTCTTCGCTCTCTTTGCTCTGCATCGGGTGGCTCACTCCCAGCCCTATCAGCCTCACCGGACGCAGGGCAAGGTCAATGCCGGCAAGAAGGTTGCAGGCATGGCGGTGAATGGTTTCAGCCGTGCGAAATTCCTTGTCGATTGTCACGCAGCGCGATATATTGGTGAAATCATAAAATTTCAGCTTAAGGGTGAGGGTACACCCGCTGAAATTCTTGCGCTCGATTCTATGGGATAGTTCCTCCGCTGCGTCACGCAGATGCTCCGAAAGCAGGGTGGTGTCGAGCACATCGTTTTCAAGGGTATGCTCGCAGCTCAGTGACTTCCTCTCGCGGGTAGGTTCAACCGGTCGGTTGTCGATTCCTCTTGCGAAGTCATAATAAATCTGTCCGGCTTTGCCGAATGTGCGCGTGAGCAGGTCGAGCGACCATTTTGCAAGGTCACTGCCGTTATGGATACCGAGGGTATGCATTTTTTTTGCTGTTACAGGACCTACGCCCCAGAAACTTTCTATTGGCAGGGAGCTGATGAAATCAACTGCGCGGCTCGGGTGGATTGTACATATACCGTCAGGCTTACGGTAGTCGGATGCTATTTTTGCAAGGAACTTGTTGTAGCTCACTCCAGCGGAAGCTACCAATCCTGTTTCCTCCCTTATTTCCGCTTTGATTTTACGCGCGATTTCCACTCCTAATTCTATGCCCTGTTTGTTTTCAGTGACATCAAGGAATGCCTCGTCGAGGCTTATTGGCTCTATCAGGTCGGTGTACCGGTGGAATATGCCGTGGATTTGTGATGATACCGATTTATACACGTCCATACGTCCCTCGACAAAAATCAGAGAAGGGCACTGGCGGCGCGCGCAGACAGAGGGCATTGCAGAATGGACACCGTAGCGGCGCGCCTCATAGCTTGCCGCGGCAACAACTCCGCGTCCGCTTTCATGCCCGACGGCAATCGGTTTGCCCCGCAGCTCGGGATTGTCGCGTTGCTCCACCGATGCGTAAAAGGCATCCATATCCACATGAATAATCTTTCTCATCATCTTTATTACAAAAATAACAGAACCTTCTATCACCTACAAGCGTTCAATTGTTAAAAATCTATTGTAACTTTGCTTTATGAAACTTAGAAAACTATTTGCCGCAGCAGCTTTCGGGCTCGCTTCTATTGCAGCCGTTGATTCATCGGCTTGCTCGCTTGTTTCTTATCAGGGAGACAGCTCTCTTGTAATTGTGGGACGCTCCCTTGACTGGAAGACCCCGATTCCGACCAACCTGTATGTATATCCCAAAGGAATGAAAAAGGTTGGCAACGTGACTCCTGATGCTGTGAAATGGACCTCCAAGTACGGAGCCGTGTATGCGGTAAGCTATGACGGTGGTGTGACCGAAGGAATGAATGAGAAAGGTCTTGCCGTAAACGGTCTTTTCTGTAAAGGTACTGTGTATGTCAATCCTGAGACAGAGGGACGTCACCCGATGTCGCTTGCAGTATTCGTTGCATGGATTCTTGACAATTTTGCTACGACACAGGAGGCTGTAGATGAAATAAAGAAGCAGGAATTTACCATATCAGGCGCAACATTCGATGGTGGAACGGTGTCCGCCCTGCACTGGGCTATAAATGACGCGCAAGGTCACTGCGCTGTGTTTGAGTTCGACCACGGAAATATCAAGGTGTACGACAACGATTCAGTGCGTGTCCTCACAAATGACCCTCCTTTCCCACAGATGCTTGCCATCAACAATTACTGGAAAGGCATCGGTGGAGTTCACATGCTTCCCGGCACAGTGAAGAGTCCCGACCGCTTTGTAAGGGCATCATTCTTCGAGCAGAATGTAGCGAAGACCGCTGACGCTTCTCTTGGAGTAGCAATCACAAGGAGCATAATAATGAACGTTTCGGTTCCTTACCTTTATACTGTTGACGGTGAACCTAACGTTTCTTCAACTCAGTGGCGTTCATTTGCAAATCTCCGCGACAAATATTATTACTTCGAACCTGTGACACACCTCGGCGTGATTTACGTTGACCTCAGCAAGTGCAACCTGCGCAAAGGTGCTCCAGTTATGAAACTCACTGTGGCAAATGCAGCTGACGCTGTAGGTTGTGCCAACTCCCTCCTCGTGCCCACCGCACCTTTCACACCGATGTATTGATTGGATAAATGAAACTCAGGCATTCCGCCATAATAATTTTAATAGCATTAGTATCGGCAGCGCAAACACTTTGCGCTGCCGAACCTGTTGATTCCACAGAATTCAGCCGTATGCCGTGGGTAAAACAACTCATAGCAAGCAGATTTAATGTGAATCATCCGGGAATAAATTATCCTAAATTCGCAAGGTTCTGTGTAAAGGTCTACAATTGGGGTGACAGGACCTTCAATTCCTACGACACGGCGTATGTTGTAGGCACCGGGAAAAACTGGAAGGCAATGCTGCGCAATTATAACTGGAGCACAGGCAATGAAATGTTTTTCTCTACCAAGAGTTACCTGCGCATTCGTTCAAATCCTTACAGCGATATAGGTCTTCACCTCAGCTTCATGGCTGTGAGCATCGGATATACCTGGAATGCCAATGCGGTTTTTGGCGGGGAGTCATCGTTGCGCCGCAGCTTCAACTTCAATTTTGTTTGCGGGCTTTTTTCTGCCGGTATTAATTACTCCAAAGCGAGCGGTGGTACAAAGATTACCCATTTCGGAGACTATGCACAGGGAAGAAAGCTACGATACAAGTTCAATGATATTTCACAGGAGTCGTTGTCGGGAACACTGTACTATTTCTTCAACCATAAAAAATACTCGCAGGGTGCCGCGTACACCTATTCGCGCTACCAGCTTAAGAGTGCCGGAAGCTGGCTGAGCGGCATCAGCCTTTCGCACCAGCGCATAATGATGGATTTTTCAAGCCTCCCGGAGGAGATGCTTGAACATTTGCCGTCACTGAAAAGATATTACAGTTTCCATTATGCGGATTATGATATTCTTGGCGGTTACGGCTACAACTGGGTGCTTAAGCCGCGTAAATGGCTCATCAACGCCACAGCCCTTCCCTCTGTAGGCTATAAGCATTCTTACGAGAGCGCGACCGATGACAAAAAAGATATGTTTTCCGCAAATTTGCGCGCCTCTTTCTCGGTTGTATATAACTACCGGAGTCTTTTTATGTCTGCGTTAGGAAATTTCGAGGGACATTTTTACTTCGGCAAAGGCTACACTTTTTTTAATTCTATCCCCTCGCTCTCTTTGGTTGCGGGAGTGAGGTTCTGAAATCTACAGGAGACCTTTGTCGTTATAAGAGAAATAGTCGTCCGCTCCTATAATGAGATGGTCAAGCAGACGCATATCAAGCAATTTAGCGGCATCTTTAATGCGTTTTGTCAACTTGTCATCATCAATGCTCGGATGCAAGTTGCCGCTCGGATGGTTGTGCACGGCTATGATTCCGGAAGCGAGTCGGTCTACAGCCATTTTAATCAGCAGTTTCACATCCACGAGAGTTGCCGTGGTTCCACCGCGGCTCACACATTCCGCCGCAGTAATACGGTTTGCCCGGTTGAGGGTTAAAATCCAGAATTCCTCGCGGTCAAGGCGCTCCAGATGTCCACGGATATAATTGTAGGCATCCTTGGAGCTTGTTACCTGGCACGCTGTCTTTGCCTTTTCATCCCGGCAGCGAATCCCGAGTTCAAAAGCGGCGGCAAGCGATACAGCCTTTGCCGGACCGACACCCTTGAATGTGCGGCACATTTCATTGACTCTCATCCGTGATAGTATATCAAGGCTGTTGTCTGCCTTGGCAAGCATCTCGCGGCTGAGGTCCATCACCGATTTCCCTCTCATGCCTCCTCCGAGGATAATTGCGAGGAGTTCGGCATTGCTAAGAGCACGGATGTCGTTACGTATTGCTTTTTCGCGTGGACGGTCATCCTCGCTCAGGTCCGCTATGCGCCCGGTAAATTCTACAGTTCTGTCTTCCATCGCAACTGTTTTATTTTCCCCGGCGAATCTCTATCTCCTCAGCTTCGTTTCTTCCACGACCGAGGATTATCTTGATAAACCATGCCTTCAGGAAACCGCAACCGTAGCCACAAATCTGAATCAGGCTCGCCGGAACGGCAAGCGCCGCAATTTTGAGGGATTTGGTGCTTGCCAATGCAGAGATGAATATTGCAAGAAGGTACAAACCGATTGGCAGCAACCACCAGGGCGAGACAAAGATGGCAAGGAGTATGCAGGCAATTCCGGCGACAACGGCGACAGCCGGGAGCGCATGGACTAATTTAAGTGAACCGGGATAGAGAAGTTTGAGAGTGATGCGGGACATTCCGAACACATAGACCTGGCGCAGGAATTTCTTGAAATCGACCCTTCGCTTGTGGTAGACCTCCGCATCCCGGATAAGTCCGATGTTGAAACCTGCGTTGCGGATACGCATGCTCATGTCTATGTCTTCTGAAAACATTTCGCGGAAACCTCCCACGGTTTCATAGACCTTGCGTGTGTAACCCATGTTGAAAGAGCGAGGCGTGAATTTTTCAAGGCTGACTTTTCCGCCACGGATACCGCCGGTAGTGAGGAAGGATGTCATGGCGAAATTTATTGCCTTCTGCACATCACTGAAAGATGAGTGTGCCGCATCCGGTCCGCCGAAGCAGTCAATGTCGGTTGTATCAAGCGCGGCGGAGAGTTTTTCAAAATAATCCGGCGGAATCACACAGTCGCTGTCAAAAAATATCAGCCATTCCCCACGGCTGCGTTCAATTCCGTAATTGCGCGCGATTGAGCGGCCTTCGTTGCTCTTATGGTAGTAATGGAGGTCAAGATTGCCGCCGAAGCGCTCCACGGCATCGGTGCAGGGTAGGGTAGAACCGTCTTCAACAAGAATTACCTCGAAGTTGCCTTCGGTCTGCTTGTTGAGGCTTGCGAGCAGGTCAGCGACTTCATCGTTGCGGTTGTACACCGGGACTATCACCGAGAATCTGGGAGTGGTCTCTATGTTATTCATCAGCACATTCTTGATTTATAATCCTCGAAATCATATTTACGCAGGTACTCCACATCCCCGTTTGAGCGCACAAGCGCGATAGACGGGTGTGATATGCCGTTGAACATATTCGTTTTCACTGTGGTGTAGTGGTTCATGTCCTCGAATGTGAGCCTGTCTCCCTGTTCAAGCGGTTTGTCAAAGCTCCAGTCACCCATGAAATCCCCGCTCAGGCATGAATTTCCGCCGATTCGGTAAGCAGGTTTCCCTTGCGCGGGTTCCACACTTTCGGTAATTGCAGGTTTATATGGCATTTCAAGGCAGTCAGGCATGTGGCATGCAAACGATGCATCAATAATTGCCGTCTTAATACCTTGGTTCTCAACAACGTCAACAACCGATGCAATCAGGTCGCCTGTACGCCAAGTGAATGCGCTCCCCGGCTCAAGGATTACCTGAATCCATGGATAGCGGCTGCGGAAATCACTAAGTATTTTTACAAGATGCTCTGTGTCATATCCTTCACGCGTCATCAGATGTCCTCCCCCCATATTCACCCATTTGACTTGCGGAAGAAGGTGCCCGAATTGCGCTTCAAATGCTTTCAGCACCTTTTCAAGGTCATGGGATGTTGATTCGCATAGCGCATGGAAATGCAGTCCTTCGATATAATCCGGCAGTTTGTCCCCGATAATGTCTGCGGTGACTCCGAAGCGCGAGCCGGGGAGGGCAGGATTGTATATGTCGGTTTCTATGACGGAGCATTGCGGGTTTACCCTTAGTCCGGTCGACACTCCTGCATCCAGTGCCTGCCTGCCGAAACGTTTAGCCTGTTCAAGCGAATTGAAGGTGATGTGGGTTGAGCCGGCTATGTATTTTCCGATTGTCTCTTCAGTATACGCCGGGCAGTAAGAATACGCGTCGCCACCGAGAGTCGTGTTGCCGAGTTCAAGCTCGTTGAGCGAGGATGCTGTGAAATCCTTGTTGTACTCGCCGATTATGTCAAAGGTTTTCCACAAGGCGTTTGCCTTGAACGCCATGATGATTTTTGCTCCTGATTTTTTGCTTACATCGCTTATCAGTTGCAAATTCTTGCGCAGGCGGTCCTCATAAACCAAATAGCAAGGGGTAGGGATGTTTTCCGGTGTAAGATTTGCGCTCATTTCAGTATTTTAAAGCGTGCGAATTTCAGCAGCAGGAGTTTGCTGCCTGTGTTGTCAAACTCAACTGTGATTCGTGCTTCCGCCTGTGATGTGTCAACCGACATGATAGTGCCGTTGCCGAAGCGCGAATGTTCTATTCTCATACCTTCCGCAAGTTCACTGACATTGTGCTTATCGTCCGCAGATGCCGATGCTGTGGAGAATTGCGATGCCGCGGCGGTGCTCCTTGCCGGTGCCTGGCGTGCCGGTGCCGCGCTTCTTGGCGCGGCGGAGTGGTAGGATGAGCGGTAGCTCTCGAAACTGGGGCGTGGAGCGTTCAGGCTCGCCCCGCTGACAAGGTCAAGATACTGCGGGTTTATGTCGCGCAGGAAGCGCGAGGGAGAGCACATGACAGTCTGCCCGTTGCGATAGCGCGATGACGCGTAGCTTATCATGCAGAAATTTTTTGCCCTGGTTATCGCCACATACAGCAACCGCCGCTCCTCTTCGATTTCGGCAAGTGAGCCGTTTGACATCGCTGATGGGAAAAGGTCCTCTTCAACCCCGACAATGAAAACATTGTTGAATTCGAGACCCTTTGCCGCGTGGACGGTCATGAGG
>CAMWQE010000045.1 GCA_947176335.1 uncultured Porphyromonadaceae bacterium
GTACTATGCGGGGCTCACAGCGCCGGAACCATGGCACAGCGCGATAATAAGGGTTGCGGAAGCAAAGGTTTCAATGCCGTGGATGACTGTTTTCGTGAAGGGTATCGGAGCCAACTGGTGCGTGTGCCTTGCCGTGTGGCTTGCCCTTGCGGGACATTCGCTGATAGAAAAAATGGCGGCATGCTGGCTGCCGGTAATGGCTTTTGTTGCACTCGGTTACGAACACTGCATCGCAAATATGTTTTTCATTCCTCTCGGCATGCTTGAGGGTGCTGAGGTGAGCGTGTGGTCTTTTGTGTGGGACAATCTGGTTCCGGCGACGATAGGCAATATCGCCGGGGGGGCGCTCTTTGTCGGATGCGTCCATGCAATGCTGCATTTGCGCAAAAAATCGGCTGAAAAATAAATTAGGACAATTTAATTATCCGTGCAGTTATTTTAATCGGCATTTTTTGTATTTTTGCGCTACATAACCGTAACAAATAATTTTTTCACCAAAAATAGAACCAAAATGGTAAGTTACAAAGAACTTGGTCTTGTGAACACCCGTGAGATGTTTGCAAAGGCTATCAAGGGTGGCTACGCTATCCCCGCTTTCAACTTCAACAACATGGAGCAGCTCCAGGCTATCATCAAGGCTGCCGCTGAAGAGAAATCTCCCGTAATCCTCCAGGTGTCAAAGGGTGCGCGTAACTACGCAAACGCAACTCTTCTCCGCTACATGGCGCAGGGTGCTGTTGCATACGCAAAGGAACTCGGCTGGGAAAATCCCCAGATTGTGCTTCACCTCGACCATGGTGACAGCTTCGAACTCTGCAAGAGCTGCATCGACAACGGTTTCTCTTCTGTGATGATTGACGGTTCACATCTTCCCTATGAGGAAAATGTAGCACTCACAAAGAAAGTTGTTGACTACGCTCATCAGTATGACGTGACTGTAGAGGGTGAACTCGGTGTTCTCGCCGGTGTTGAGGATGAAGTTTCTTCTGACCACCACACCTACACCAACCCCGAAGAGGTTATTGACTTCGCTACCCGTACAGGCTGCGACAGCCTCGCAATTTCAATCGGCACATCACACGGCGCATACAAATTCACACCCGAGCAGTGCACACGCAACGCAGAGGGTCGTCTCGTTCCGCCCCCCTTGGCATTTGAAGTACTCGACGCAGTTATGGAGAAACTTCCCGGATTCCCCATCGTGCTCCACGGTTCTTCTTCAGTTCCCCAGGAATATGTTGACACTATCAACAAATACGGCGGCAAACTTCCCGACGCTATCGGTATCCCCGAAGAGGAACTCCGCAAGGCAGCCAAGAGTGCAGTTTGCAAAATCAATATCGACTCAGACAGCCGTCTCGCTATGACAGCTGCCGTGCGTGAAGTATTCGCTACCAAACCCGGCGAATTTGACCCGCGCAAATATCTCGGTCCGGCTCGTGACGAAATGGAGAAACTTTACAAGCACAAGATTGTAAACGTTCTCGGCAGCAACGGCAAAGCATAAAATAGGAATTTGTTTTATTTAGCCGCAGTGACCTATACGGTAGCTGCGGCTAACTTTTTTTGTACCCTAAGATGCAGAATAGCCATATGATGCTCATCGGGCAAGCCATGCGGCAAGCTCAGTGAGCATTTCTTTTTTCCAAGGGAATGAGGAGTTGAAGCCCCATCCATGTCCTCCGGAAGGATATATATGGAGCGATGCAGAAATTCCCTTGGCGCGCAGTGCAGCAAAATAAACGAGTGAATTTTCAGGTTTGACATTATAATCGTCTCCACTCAAAAGGATAATTGCAGGTGGAGTAAGTGAGTCCACTTGTGATTCAGACGAAAAATGACGTTCAAGTGCCGGGGATGGATTCACACCTAAGAAATTATCGTGTGATGCCTTATGGGTGAGCATCGGTATCATGCTTATGACAGGATAAAACAGAATCTGAAAATTCGGACGGATATCTTCAGGTGCTTGCGTTGCGACTACCGATGCAAGATGACCTCCAGCCGAAAATCCCATAATGCCTATTTCGTCCGGATTTATATTGAGCGTTTTGGCATTGACGCGCATATATCTCATCGCTTCAAATGTATCTGAAAGCGGGAGTGACCTATTGCCGCCCGGGAGACTATAAGCGACAACTGCAACCGCTATACCCATTTGGGTGAACCATTCAGCCCAAGCGGTACCTTCATGGTCCATTGAAAGTTTATGATATCCTCCTCCGGGAAGAATAACCACCGCTTTGCCTGTTGCCGCTTCCGGCTCCGGTAGGAAAATTTGCAATTGCGGGGCAGGGGAGAGGGTTATCATACTCCAATCTTAGTCACATCCTTTTCAAATGTGTCACGGTTGATTGCCCGTGAACGCAAACGGTTTCGGTAGGTGTAGATAGTGTTGAGGGACAGCCCCATAAAGCGGGAAATCTGTGTGCTGTCGTCAAATCCGAGACGCATGAATGCAAGCAGGCGCAAATCGGTGGTGAGTATTTCAGGTTCGGGCTGTTCCAATTGTTTGTCCGGTTGCAGGAGTTTATTTACCTGTTTCAGAAAATCGGGGTATGCCTGGATGAATGCACGGTCGAATATAAAATAGAATGTTTCGGACTGTGAGTTGAAAAGTTCCCCGGATTTAAGCATGGAAATGACATCTTCCATGCGTCCCGCCTTTATTTTTTTCTGTACAGTAGTCTTGTACTCGTCCATCCGCTCTATATATATAGCACACATGTTAAGGAACTCCTTAATATATGTGGCCCTTTCTATTCCTGCTTCTGTGAGTTGGTGCCTGATAGCTTTACTCCGCTCTTTTTCTTTGTAAAGCAGGCGGAGCAGCCATCCTAAAGCTCCGAGGCATAGGATAAGGAGAGCGGTAAGGACTCCAATGATGATTCTTGAGCGGTTGCTTGTGCCCCTGTATTTATGGACAATATCCGGGGACTGTATCGCTGCCTCTGCAAACCTCATACGGTCGCCTGCCTCCATGGCATTGTCAAGTGCAAGTTGCAGCAGCTTGTCGGCAAGCTGGAAGTTGCCTTCCTGCATCAGTATGTCTGAAAGCATACGCGCGGCGTTTCCAATCTGAAATCCCTGGCGGGTGTCGTTTTTAACAGCATTCGCAAGATGAATAATTGCTTCGCTTGTCTTGCCCTCTTTCATGTAAATGCTTCCGAGCAGTTCTTCGCACCACGAGTAATAAATGCTTTCAGGCGGAGTGTTTTCCAACGCGTCACTTGCAAGAGCCAACGCGAGTGCATGGCGACCGTCCATCACGGCTATTACCGCCGATACGTAATTGTACTCCGGGGTATCCTGCGGGCTCAGCTCAAGATACCTGGTAGCATATTCATGTCCTTTCCGGAGGTATTGAGCAGCTTTTTCCTCGGGGGCATAGGACGCATAAGCAAGATGCAGGCGACTTCCTGCCGCATACAGTTCCCTAAGGTCGGATTTATTCATGTTTTTAGTGTCGATAGCGTCGAACAGCTGGCTTGCCCTGGGCAGTTCGCCCATGAATGTGAGCATCGACACTTTGTTTGCCTCACACCGGCGGCGTAGCGACTCATCATTCTGCTCCTCGGCAATTGTTGCCGCCATATTATAATAATGGAGGGCGGAATCAACATTTATTGCCGTGTAGCGGAACGCAAGGTTTTCCGCCGCTAAAAATTTTTCTGTCTTGTTGTCAATGGAGTCGATGCTCATCCGGAGGGAATCATCCACTTGCTTCCTTTGGTCAAGGTACTGCTGGCGGTTGGCAAGCACTTTGTTCATCGAGCTAAGCGCGTTTCCAAGCTGTGGGTCTGCTTTGAGCCCCGGCGGCGCGATGCTGCAGAGCAGAAAAATAGCTGTGATAGTTGTAATTAGTTTCGGCATTAGTAATGTGGCGGTTTTAAGTCAGGCGAAAGGCAAGGAAATATGCTTTTTGTCGGCTTGGTAGGTATTCGATTACAAAAGTAATATATTCCATGAGATAACAGCAATTTTGGTGAGGAAAAATGCGGTATTGTCCCCAAATCGGCAACAAAAAGCCTTGATTTTGTGTTTATATTCCCTCCGGAATTATTTATATTCGTCCTAAAAAACAGTTTGATGAAGGCAAGTGCAGTTTACTGTGGAATAGTGAATTATGTAAAAATAGGCTAAACAACGAATTTATATTTCCTATATAATCTTGACAAAATTTCGCATTCAGGCTAACTTTGCAATATAAATCATTGGATTTAGCTGTATAACTCCTCGGAAATTAGCAAATAGGTGATATATTTTGAAAGTAAGAAGTGCATAATAGTAATGTGTTTTATGTTAGGTTTGGCAGTCTGCTTCAGGCAGACTACAATTTAAGCCGCACCGTGAGGCGCGGCTTACTTTTTTGTCAACCCGCAAAAAAACGGAATTATTCCGGCGAATGGATTATAAGGTCGAGGAGCGCCCGGCGTGAAACAATGCGTATTTCAGTAGAGTCATAGTCTATCATCCCCATAGCCTTCATCCTCTCCAGGGTGCTAAGGAATGAACTGCGCTGCACTCCGAACAGGCTGTACAGGTCACGCTGCCTGCAGGAAAGCTTGATGTCTGTGCCGCCCGGCTGCGTCAGGGCGATAATCCAGAACGCAATACGCTCCTCCAGCGCTCCGGCTGCGACGGCGAGAACTCCTCCCACAGCCTTCTGCGCATTTACCGAAATGATATTCAGGTAGTTGAACAGGAAAATACGGTCAGAGTTGAGTATGTCAAGAAAATCCTGCTTGGTAAGCTGCACGATAGCGACAGTGTCGTTTGCCACAACATCCACAGGATAGCGGGTCTCGCGCCCGAAAAGGAAATCAGGGCAAATCACATCCGGGGCGGTGAGAGTCTGCGACACCTTGAAGCGTCCGTCGGCATTTGCGGCGGTGACCCTCACGCTACCGCTGATAATGAACTTCATGTGAGTGCATTCCTCCCTCGCGTCAATGATTTTTTCGTGTGGCAGATACTTCAGGAAATGAAATTTCGCTTTACCCACAATCTCCGAAATGCGGGAAATGCTTGCCCCCTGAAAGAGCGGTAGTTCGAGAAGAATCTCATACATGCTGTCCATAATGCTTGATACTTTGGTTGTTACAACAAAACTGCCCTAATTTATGTTTGAGCGTTCATGCTTGCCTTTATAATATAATTGAAGTGAATTAACAGTGTTTTGCCAGGCAATATATGCTGCCGGACCTACAGAACTCACCGGGTTCAGGTAAGTCAGCGCCATCCATATCGCCAGCACGGTGTTCTTCTGCCCCAGACCCTGCGCGCCCGCAATCTTGTCGCCGAATTTCGCGCCTATTCGGCGCCCTACGGCAAACTGGATGCCGCACATCGCGCCTGCAACCAGCGCGATGCCTATCATTGCCGGAATCTTGCCCGGAGGCTCGCTCATCACAAAGCTTACAGCCCTGCCAACGACTATGAAAAGCGAAACCGCCCAGATATAGAAGCTCCAGGTCTGCCGCCCCGCAATCGCCGCATGAGCCTTGGGGCTCACCTTAAGCAGAAGGAGGGCGCAAACGAGCGGAAGCACAATAAGCGGGAAAACTTTCAGCGCGATACCCTGCATCGACCCTATGAAATCCACCCCGCCGCCACTTACCGCACTGAAAACCAGTGGAGCGGCGACAGCGACTGTCAGATTGCTCGCGATGGAATATGTCACAAGCCGCGGTACGCTCCCTCCAAGCATCCCGGTAATCACAGGCGCCGCTGTTGCCGTCGGGCAGAAAATACATATCATCGCGCCCTGCGCAACCTCCTCGCCAAAAGGCAGAAAAGCGAAATATGCAACCGCCGCGCCAATCATCTGGACTCCGAGCAGCATCCACGTCATGCCGCTGAACCGCAGCTCCGACGGCTTGACCTTGCAGAAAGTGATGAACAGCATCACGAAAATCAGATATGGAGCCGTCGGTTCAAGTAGCCCCATGTAATTGTGCAGCAGAATTCCCGCGAGCATCGCCCCCGGAAGCACCCACGGACGAAGCCGCTGAAGAGTCTCGTGATGTTTCATGCTACAAATATAGTAAATATTTGTCACTTACCCGCCCTCGCGCCCGCAACCTTCAAAAAATAACCCTTCAAACCGCAAATACCCCCGATTCATCCACAAAAATGTGAAATTAAGCTATTTTAACTACTGAAAATGTGCTTGGTTAATTATACTTTTCTTAACTTTGCGCACCCGCACACAAAAGGGATACTATGTAACGGCAAATGACACCATAAAGAAGAGCGCACAACGCCTGATGCCCTTATCTGACCGGTTAGTGAGCCTGATTACTATGTAAAACAATTTTTACTTAATTATATGCGTAACATTTTGAAAAACAGCATTATTGCGTTGGTTCTGGCGCTCTGCGCAGCAGCACCGGCTACCGCGCAGGATGTCGCTATCAAGACAAACCTGCTCTATGATGCAGCATTGACGGCTAACCTCGGAGCAGAATTCCGACTCGCTCCAAGATGGTCATTCGACCTCTCCGGAAACCTCAATGCCTGGACAGTAAACTCACACAAATGGAAGCACTGGATGCTTCAGCCTGAGGCTCGCTACTGGTTCTGCGAAGCTATCCAGGGGCACTTCCTCGGATTCCACGCCCTCGGAGGACAGTACAACGTCGGAAACATCGACCTCAACTTCAAGGCGCTCGGTACCGACTTCCGCAACCTCAAGGACCACCGCTACCAGGGCTGGTATGCCGGACTCGGAGTGGCTTACGGCTACACATGGATTCTCGGAAAGCACTGGAACTTTGAAGCTGAAATCGGAGTAGGTTGGATCTACACCCGCTACGACATCTACCCCTGCGCGAAATGCGGCACCAAAATCGCCAAAGACAAAGCCCATAACTACTATGGACCCACAAAAGCCGCGCTGAACCTTGTCTACGTCTTCTAACACTCAACCACAAGAAAGCACAAAAATGAACAAGACACTCCTTAATATAATAAGCGCCGCTGCAATACTCATTGCCCCCGCCGCTATAGCCGCCCCTGTAACCATACAGCAGAAAGGCTTCACTATCGAGAAAACAAACACCACACTCTACGTCACATCGCAGATTGACCTCTCTCAGGTGAGGAAAGGCTCAAACCGCGAAGCGTGGATTACCCCCGTTATCCGAAACGGAAACGACTCCGTGGCGCTCCCCACAATCGTGGTTGCCGGCAGGAACAGGTACTATCAGGCGCTCCGCCATGACATGCCCGCAAAAAAAGGCTTGGAGCTCTACCGCCGCTCCGACAAGCTCACCGCTGTGGATTACAAAGCTGACGTGCCCTACGAAGCTTGGATGAACGGCTCGGAACTCGTACTCCATGTTGACTACAAAGGATGCTGCAACGACGAGCTCCTTCCCTCAGACATCTTCCCCATCACCCCGCTCAAATTCGAGCCCAAGAAATTCCAGCCCGTGTTCAACTGGATCGCTCCTCAGGCAGAAGCAGTCAAGCACCGCGAGCTCAAAGGCCAGGCATACATCGATTTCCCTGTAAACCAGACAGTCATCTATCCCGACTACCGCCGCAACACTGTCGAGCTCGCTAAGATTCAGGCTACTATCGACTCCGTGCACAACGACAAGGACGTTACTATAAACACCCTTTCAATCAAAGGCTTCGCTTCACCCGAAGGACCGTGGAACAACAACGTCCGCCTTGCTAAAGGACGTACCGCCGCCCTAAAGGACTATGTGGAAAACCTCTACCACTTCGCGCCCGGATTCATCAAAACCTCATTTGAGCCCGAGGACTGGGAAGGACTCAAGGCATACGTGCAGGGCAGCAACATCACCAACCGCGAGGGAATCCTCGAAATCATCGACTCATCCCTCCAGCCCGACCCCAAGAACACCAAGCTCGAAAAAACATACCCCGAGCAGTACAAGTTCCTCCTTGCCAACGTTTACCCCGCTCTCCGTCACTCAGACTACAAGATTGAGTACACCATCAAGAGCTACAACGACGTAAACGAGATTATCGCCGTGGCTAAGACACGCCCCCAGAACCTCTCCCTGCAGGAATTCTTCTTCGCCGCAAACAGCCTCGAACCCGGCACAGACGACTATAACACCCTCTTCGAGACGGCAGTACGCATGTACCCCGAAAGCGAAGTCGCTAACCTCAACGCCGCAAACGCAGCTATGGTGCGCAAAGACTACGTTTCCGCTGAAAAATACCTCGAAAAAGCCGGCGACACCCCCGAAGCAATATATGCCAAAGGAGTTGTAAACGCCCTCCTCGGCAAATACGACGCTGCGCGCACCTTCTTCCAGCAGGCGGCACGCCTCAAGGTTGCCGACGCGCCCGCCGCGCTCCAGCAGCTCGACGAAATCCAGAACTGAACCATATACCTTTAGACAAATAAATCAAAAAACATAGTGCAATGAAAAAACTTAAAGCAATCTTCGGCTCGCTCCTCGCAGCCGCATTGATGGTCGGCTGTACTGACGACATCGACCCGAATTCACAGAATGAAAACAAGCTCAAGGAAGGAGACGGTGAAGGCTATTATATGGGTCTTGACATCCAGATGCCTACCGGAAACCTCTCCCGTAGTACAACAGTTGAGGGCGGTGGCTCCTCTGACGGTACAGAAGTAGGTTCAGACGCTGAAAATACCGTTACAAATGCACTCATTATCCTTGCTGAACCAAGGACCCATGCATTTATCGCTGCAGGTGAAGTCACTTCAAGCCGTCTCACTTCTATAACAACAGCTACTAAAGCATCCTACAAGGCTGTCGCTAAAATCAGCGCTACAGCACTCAACGACTATTATAATGAACTCACCGGCGACGCTGAGCCTATTGTTGAAGTATTTGTGTTCTGTAATCCCACCAAATGGCTTGTTGACAAGGCTGTTAATTGGAAGCCGGAAGATTCTGAGAAAACAGAATGGATAGATTGGGAAGCTTTGGTATATCAGGGTCAGGGAGCCAATGGTCAGCCCGATTACAACGTCGGTATCTGGAGCCCCAACTCATTCCTCATGAACAATGTGGAGATTACCACCCGTGCGCTTCCTAAGAATATCCTTGACTGGGAACTTTTCGACAAAGCTGAGAATCCCTTCCACCTTTCTGAGAATAACACAGTTAAGGAAGGTCTTCCCAATAACGGTGTTGCCGGACGTGGTGCTGTCAAGGTAGAGCGTTCTGTGGCACGCTTCGACTTCAAGGATGGTTCTGCTAATGGCGACCAGGTTTACAATGTACTCTTCCAGGCAGATCCTACTGATCCTGAAAATGAGGATAAGAAAATTCCTATCGTTGCTGTCAAGCTCCAGAAAATGTGCCTTGTTAATATGTGTAACAAATTCTACTTCCTCCCCCGCGTCAGCAATAGTGGTCGCAACGGAAATCAAGGCGCGCGTCCTACAGGCTGGGAACTTTGCGGTGTAGAGAAACCTTGGGGTAGAAACGCAGAGGGTACTTATTTGGACGGTAACTATGTTGTCGGTCCTTATGCGACACAATTCAGTGCACTCGCTACAAACTGGACCGGAAGCGAATATAGTAACAATCCCTATACATACTTCAACTTCCCCTTCTTTGACGAAAACGGAACATTCAATAATGGTACCGAGGCTAAAAACCAGTGGGATACTTATGATATCGCTACTGTTTTGAAAGGAGCTAATGATGACTATACAGACAAAAAAGGAAATAAAAATCAGTATCACGTTTGGCGCTATGTTACTGAAAATATAATCCCTGCTCCTGAAACCAACCAGATTAATCCTATCACTACCGGTATCGTGTTCCGTGCACGCCTTCAGGGTACACAAGCAGCTCTTAACGGTGAGGTTAATGAAGAATCATGGGAAGAGGATGTTTATAAAAACCTCGCTCTCTGCCTTGACGGTAAGCCTTTCCAGATTCGCCGCATAGACCATGCTGCTATTACTGGTGTTGATAACAATGGTGTTAGCCATGACCCCATCCTTTACTACCTTGACGGCAAGCTCTACTTCACTTGGGAGCACATGCGTCAGGCTGCTATCCAGGCATCCGTGACCCCCACTTGGAATGCTGACAGTACTGCAATCTTAAGCGTGGAAATCAACCGCTCTAACGGTATCTACCGTGCCGTGTTCGGTGACGGTCCTATCCCCGCAGGTCAGAAATATATCAAGGACGGCAAAAAAGGTCAGATTAATGCTTTCAACTTCACCGATGACCGTTGGGATGCAGACGTTAATTCTGCTGAATACAAACTTTATGAAAAGAGCTGTGACTACGCTTGGGCTCAATGGGTTGCGGCAGGAGAATATGTCGGCACACTCACTGGTGGAGACCCTGAGAAGATGAAACCCATCACAGCTATGCGTAAGGCAATGACAGCTCAGAATATCTATATCTACCAGAGCTCGCTTGACCCGAACCAGACAAATCCCGGTTACTACTGCTACTACTATTACTGGAACCGTCACAACGATAACGGTCTTGCAGGAGTTATGGGCCCGATGGAATTTGATGTTGTCCGCAACAACGTTTACAAGCTTTCTGTTGACAAAGTCAACCGCCTCGGTCACCCCCGTATCCCCGAAAACGATCCTGACAAACCCACAACCAACACTCCGGACGAATCAGCTGACATCTATATCGATGTTATTGTTGAAATCGCTGACTGGGCTGTGCGTCTCAACTCAATCGTATTCTGATTCCAACCCTCCCTCCTCTTCAAACCATTATAAGTTAACCTATAATGACAAGATTCTTTCATAAAATAACCCGCTCGATTGTAGCTGCCGCAACCATTGTGGCAGCTGCAATGGGGCTTTACTCCTGCTCACTCGTTAATGATGATCTCGACCCCTGTCCCCAGGGAGTCGTCCTCCGCTTCGTTTACGACTACAACATGGAGTTTGCAAACGCATTTCCCCCGCAGGTCGACTGCCTCACCCTCCTTGTCTATGACCAGGCGGGAAACTACGTCAAGACCGTCACCGAGACATCATCTGTCCTCGCTGATGAAAACTGGCGCATGACAATCGACCTCCCCGCAGGGCAGAAGTACCACTTTGTTGCTTACGGAGGGCTCGAATGCAGCAAATCATCGTTCCACTTCGTCAACACACCCGCCGCCGGCTCAAGCCTAACCTCACTGCAGGTGGCTATGGATGCCAACTGCATCGGTGCTGACCCCGGAGTTGACCTGCACCCCCTCTTCTTCGGTGACCTCGACCTCGCTATACCCGCAAATGCGCTGGACTATGTGGAGGCTACTGTCTACATGCTCAGGGACACCAACTCTATCCGTATCCTGCTCGAGAATGTGGACGGCACACCCGTTAACCCCGCCGACTTCAACTTTGCGATTACCGCAGACAATACCCTAATGGCGTACAACAACGATGTTGTCCCCACACCCGAAGGTATCACATACTCACCCTGGGTTACAGGGCAGAACTCTGTCGGCTCTACCGATAAAGGTGACCTCGTAACGCTCGCCTACGCTGAATTTTCTGTCGCTCGCCTTATTGATGAAGCGCCCGTGCGCCTCAACATTACTAATGCGAATACCGGCTTGAAAGTACTCAGCATACCCCTTGTCAACTATCTGCTCCTCCTTAAGAGCGAAAGATACAAAAATATGCCCGCGCAGGAATACCTCGACCGCGAGAACCACTGGGATATTATTCTTTTCCTTCAGGAAGGCAAATGGCTTGACACTCACATCGTCATTAACGACTGGACTGTCAGAATTAACAACGCTGAATTATGATTCTTAACCGCAGATTCACCCTTATACCACTTATCGCTCTTCTGGTGGCATCCCTCGCAGGATGCTCCCAGGAAGAGACACCGCAGCCACAGCAAAAAGAAAACGGTGTGACTCTGCGCCTTGTCATTGACACCGGCGCGAAATCATCCCGTGCTGACGCTCCGGACTATTTTGAGAAACCGGACGGTGAATTTGAAAATATCTATACCCTCAGAGTAATCCTTGCAAAATCCGTAGGCAACGACAAATACGAGATTGAGGCGAATAAGCTTGTCCGCACAACCCCATCAGGACAACCCATTGATGACAATCTTGAATTTAAAGTGTCGGCTGGCAACAAGATAGTTTACCTCATTGCAAATGAGGCATCACTAACTGTGCCCGCTGCAGTCAATGGTAAATATACCGGTGTCACCCCTTTCCTTGACGACCAGTACATGACAGGC
>CAMWQE010000046.1 GCA_947176335.1 uncultured Porphyromonadaceae bacterium
GCCGCCGAAGCACGACATCGCCGAGGCTGAATGGAGAGAATTGCTCGCCCGCACCGCGTAAGGCAATCACTCTATTGTCAGGGAGCTGACTCTAAACTCCATGCCGGCAATAATCCCGCAGGCACCACTGCCACATTCGGGGCATTCTATCACTGCTCCACAAGGGTGAAACTCCACTCCGCAGGCTATGCACTGCGCGCGCGACGGCACAATATCTATCTTCGCCACAGCGTCATGCCAGCGACTGCTGCGCAGCACCGCATCTATTGCTGTGCGGAAGGTGTTCAGCTCCACACCGGCACGTTCCCCTACGGTGAGTGTAACGGCTTTCAGCTCCTTGCCGTTATGGCGCGTCATCTCCTTGTCCACTATCTCCAGTACGCTTTGAGCAAGTGACAGTTCATGCATTTCGTTCTCTTTTAAGTATTTCCCCACCATGCGCCACTTGCCCTACGGCTATGCCGCCATCCCCTGCCGGGATTTTCAGAGGGGCAAGTACCGTCAATCCGGCATCGCGTAGCGGTTCTGAAATATATTTGACCAATAAGGCGTTTTGCATCACTCCTCCGCCAAGCACAACAGTAGTGATTCCTCTCTTGCGCGACTCCTCAAGCGCAATGGACGCCCATGCATGTGCATAGGACCTATGAAATCTTGCCGCGACAGTTTCCCTGCTTACTCCGGCTTCCATATCATCCAGTATCCCTTTTATAATAGGAGTGATGTCCAACGGGTCCTCCGTATTCAAACAGTAGGTTACCGTATCTACGCATCCCGCGGCAAGATTCTCAAGCAGTACAGGCGCCTCCGCTTCATAGCCGTTGACATATGATATTCCAAGAAGTGCAGCGACAGCATCCCATACTCGCCCTGCGCCACAACCTTGGGGGCATCGCAACTTCTTGGCAATCATTTGCTCGACCACTTTTATCGAGTCTTCGCCTACTGTCGCCCGGAGTCCTGCCGGCAACCGCTCCGAAGAGCCTAATAAGGTGACGAGTACCGCCACAGCGCTGCGCCACGGCTCAAGTGAAGCGACATCACCACCGGGGAGAGGGAAATATTGCCCGTGTGCAATCCGCTCGAAGCCTGCGCGGTCACACAGCAGCAACTCCGACCCCCACACAGTGCCGTCAGGTCCCGCTCCGGTGCCGTCAAGCACAACCGCAAGCACCTTTTCCGTTATGCCGTATTCGGCAATGACGCTTACCGCATGCGCGTGGTGGTGCCACATATTTATAATGCGCGCACCGCTGTGCGAGGCATATTCCCTTCCGCACTCCGAGGACAGGTATGCCGGATGTGCGTCGGTCACAACGACCTCCGGACTGAAGCTGAAAATGCCACCGAGTCCATTGATTGAATCCCGTAAGGCATCCATAGCATCCTCGTTTGTAAGTGAACCGATGTAAGGGCTCAAAATTATATCTTTTCCGGCGCCGAAAGCCCATGCCGAGGTAATATCGGCACCCATTCCGGCAATACGGCTCACTTCCTCCGTATTCCGCAAAGGCTCAGGAACGTAGCCGCGTGAACGCCTCAACATAGCAGGCATTCCGTCAATAATCCTCACAACCGAATCATCGCATCGGTTGGCAACCGGGCGCTCATGGCTCACACGTGCGATACCATAGCGACCGGCAAAACTCTCCGCCTCGCCGTCATCAGTCATTATGGGACGCCCCGGCAGGTTCGCGCTCGTAAATACAACTGGAAAATCAATCTCCTCAAACAAGGCATGGTGAAAGCCCATATAAGGAAGCATCACACCGATTGTCCGGCATCCGGGAGCTACAAAAGAGGATAGTCGGTTATCAACCGCCTGGCATACAACAATAGGAGCGCGCCAGCTTTGCAACGCTTCCTTCTCCTTTTCAGTGACGTTTACTATCTTTCTTGCCTCCTCAACCGACCCCGCCATAACCGCAAACGGTTTGCGCGGACGTTTTTTAATATCTCTCAGCCGCTTCACAGCATCATCCCGCCGCGCGTCTGCTATAAGATTATACCCTCCGATGCCCTTTACCATAACAATCTCGGCGGAGCGCAGGCGGCGTGCCGTTTCGCTCACAATCATCTGTGGCTCAGCTATGGTTACCCCGTCAGGCAAATCCATGCGGTAATGAGGGCCGCAATCATGGCAGGCAACAGGCTGCGCATGGAAACGCCGGTCGGCGCAATCCTCATATTCGTGTCGGCACCTTCCACACATCTCGAAGCCTGCCATAGTAGTGGCGCTTCGGTCGTAAGGTATTGCAGTGACTATCGAAAAACGAGGGCCGCAATTGGTGCAGTTGGTTAGGAAATAACCGGTTCTTCCCGGCTGCGAATGCATATCTTTCAGGCATTCGGGACAGATGGCGACATCAGGGCTTATCCTTGTCGGCAGCTCTTCAGCACCATGTTCGCTCTCAAGAATATGAAACCCTGTCAGCTCCGGCGCTATCTCGGTTCTGCTTACGGAAACCTCATCTATCCGCGCGATATCCGGCAACTCGCTCCGCAGCCGCGACACAAGTTCCTCGGCAGCGGCATCATCACCGTGAAGCAACACGCTCACCCCGGCGGGAGTGTTTGCAACAGTCCCGTCAAGGTTCATCGCGGAAGCGACACGGTAAACGGCAGGTCGGAATCCCACGCCCTGCACCACTCCGCGAAAAAATATCCTTCGCCCCTGTTTCATACCGCAAATCTAATAACTATTTTCCAACTCCGTAGCCTGCTCCACTTTTTATTGGAATATATTTCCATACTGTTAGCCTAAAAGGGTAAATGGTGTTAAGGATGTTTAATACTGTGGCTGTTTTGGATAATGCAGGATTCTAACTTCGCAATCTATTGAGTATCTTTGCACCCGATTTAGAGTGTCCGCTTAACTCAGGGATGTTTTTAAGCTCATTTCAACGAAAATCAAATTGGAAATAAAGTATACATTTAAGGAAAAAAGTATGAATGCAAGTTCACTGAAAACCACCGGCATACTCATCGCCGGAGCAGCCCTCGCAATTCTCACAGGCTGCGGAGGAAAGCAGCAGATGCCACAGGGTCAGGCGCCCGCTATCGCCACTATGACTCTTGAAACAAGCAATTCTGTTCTTGAAAACACTTATCCCGCAACAATCAAGGGAAAAACCGACATTGACATCCGCCCGCAGGTTACAGGATTCATCACCAAGGTTCATGTAGACGAAGGTCAGCATGTGCGCAAAGGCCAGGTCCTCTTTACCCTCGACCAGGTGCAGTTCAACGCAGCTGTAGATCAGGCACAGGCTGCACTCAACGCCGCAAACACAGCTGTGGCAACAGCACAGCTCACTGTTGACAACAAGCGTCAGCTTCTTGACAAGAACATCATAAGCAACTACGAGTTCCAGCTCGCTGACAACCAACTCCAGACAGCCAAAGCGCAGCAGGTACAGGCCCAGGCAGCCCTCACAACCGCGCGCAAGAACCTTGCTTACACAGTAGTTACCGCTCCTTCGGATGGTGTTGTCGGCAAAATTCCCAACCGCGAAGGCTCACTTGCATCACCCTCTTCAGCACAGCCCCTTACCACTGTGAGCGACAACTCCGAGGTGTATGCCTACTTCTCGCTGACCGAAAAGGACATCCTCGGTCTCAGCGGCAAGGGTTCGCTCAACAATGCAATCGATTCAATGCCCTCGGTGCAGCTCCGACTCGCCGACGGCTCCATCTATCCTATCGAAGGTAAGGTTGCAACCGTTTCCGGGGTGATTGACAATAACACCGGTGCAGCAAGCGTGCGTGCGCTCTTCAACAACCCCTCCGGACTTCTCCGCAGCGGTAGCACAGGTCAGATTATTATCCCCGACGCTCAGTCAGATGTCATCATCATACCGCAGAAAGCAACTTTCGAACTTCAGGACCGCCGCTTCGTATATGTTGTCAATGACTCAAACGTGATTGTTTCCACACCTATCGTCATCGAGCCCAACAACGACGGCAAGAACTTTGTGGTTAAATCGGGTCTCCAGCCCGGTCAGCGCATTGCAATCGAAGGTGTAGGCACCCGCCTGAAAGACGGCATGCCCATCACTCCGGTTGACCCCCAGGCAGCAGCTGCGGCAGCAGCACAGCAGCAGGCACCCGCCGCTCACTAAACATAAACCAGTCAACGTGTAATTTCACAAATTCACATTCATGAAATTAGATACATTTATCAATAGACCTGTGCTGTCAACGGTGATTTCCATTTTCATCGTGCTTCTGGGTCTTATCGGGCTTTTTTCACTGCCAATCACCCAGTTCCCTGACATTGCGCCGCCTACAATCTCGGTGACCACCAGCTACACCGGCGCTAACGCCCAGGCGGTTATGAACTCGGTAATCGCGCCTCTTGAAGAGTCCATAAACGGTGCGGAAGGCATGACCTATATGGAGTCTACCGCAACAAACACCGGCTCTGCTACCATCAACGTTTACTTCGAGCAGGGATTTGACCCCGACATGGCTGCGGTGGACGTGCAGAACCGTGTGGCGAAAGCTCAGAACCTTCTCCCGTCTGAGGTAACCCAGGTAGGCGTCCTCACGCAGAAACGCCAGACCTCAATGCTTCTCAACGTCTCGTTGTACGATAAGAGCGGCAACTACACAAAGGAATTCCTTGACAACTACGCGAAAATCAACATGATTCCGCAGTTGCAGCGTGTGTCAGGCGTAGGTGACGTCATGGCATTCGGTGCTGACTACTCCATGCGTATATGGCTCAAGCCGGAAGTGATGGCACAGTACAACCTCATGCCTACCGACATTTCGTACGCTCTCGCTGAGCAGAACATCGAGGCGGCTCCCGGTGCATTCGGCGAGCAGGGCGACCAGAGCTTCCAATACACCATGAAATATAAGGGGCGTCTCTCTACTCCGGAGGAGTTCGGAGACATTGTCATCTCAGCGAAACCGACCGGCGAAATCCTCCGCCTCGCTGATGTCGCCGACATCGAGCTCGGACGCGTGACATACGGTTTCTCCAACTTGCTCAACGGATATCCTGCAACAAGCTGCATGGTCTTCCAAACCGCGGGCTCCAACGCTACCCAGATTATCAATGACTGCTTGAAGGTGGTTGACAACATGAAGAAGGACCTTCCCGCAGGTTTGGAAATCGCGGTGCCGATGAACAACAATGACTTCCTTGACGCTTCTATACATGAGGTTATCAAGACACTCATCGAGGCGTTCATCCTTGTGTTCTTCGTCACATATGTGTTCCTCCAGGACTTCCGCTCCACAATTATTCCCGCTATTGCGATTCCGGTTGCACTTATCGGTACATTCTTCTTCATGAACCTCATCGGATTCTCAATCAACCTCATCACCCTCTCGGCTCTCGTGCTTGCGATTGCGATTGTGGTCGACGACGCGATTGTGGTCGTGGAGGCTGTGCACGCTAAACTGGATGTCGGTTACAAGAGCGCGCGCCGTGCGTCAATCGACGCGATGGGCGAAATCGGCGGTGCTATCATCTCCATTACCCTTGTAATGATGCTCGTGTTCATCCCGGTATCATTCATGTCAGGCACCACCGGTGTGTTCTACCGCCAGTTCGGTCTTACAATGGCGATAGCAATCGGTCTGTCAGCGCTGAACGCGCTCACCCTTTCACCCGCCCTTTGCGCGGTGTTCCTCAAGGCACACGGTGATGACTCCTCGCTCAAGGAGCGCATGGGCAAGGCATACGGAGCTGCCGCTGAAGCCGTTGTCGGCAACACAAAGCGCCGCTTCACCCTCAATATGCCGCCGCTGGTAACCTTTGCCTTCCTCGCCGCTACAATCACTTTCATGGTGCTCGGATGGTATAACATCGATCATCCTGTCAAGCTTGTCATCGCATCTGTCGTTGCAATCATCACCATTCTCGGCATTTTCAACAAGCGCTTCCACAAGGGATTTGAAAAAGGATTCGGACGTATCCTTAAGGCATACAACAAGTTTACCGCATTCTTCATCGGCCACAAAGTCCTTTCGCTCGGCATCGTTGCAGGTGCTGTGGCAATCCTTGTATGGCTCATGAGCATCACCACATCCACCCTCGTGCCCAACGAGGATACCGGTGTGCTGTTCTGCATGGTCGATATGCCCCCGGGCACATCGCAGGAGCGCACTATGGAGGTGCTCAACCAGGTGGACAACGTGCTTGCCACCGTGCCTGAAATCGAATACAGACTTGAGATTGCCGGCTATAGCTTCATGGCAGGTCAGGGCGCTACATACGGTACCTTCATTATCAAGCTCAAGAACTGGGAGGACCGAAAACAGGCAAGCCAGACATCCGATGCTATTCTCGGCAAGCTGTACGGCATGACCGGAGCATTAATCAAGGACGGCCGCGTTGTGCTCTTCGCACCCCCTATGATTACAGGTTATTCGCTCACCAACGGTTTTGAAATCAAGATGCAGGACCGCACCGGCAGCGATATCAACGACTTCTTCGCAATTGTGCAGGGCTTCCTCGCCAAGCTCAACGAGCAGCCGGAAGTACAGGTTGCAATGACAACCTTCAACCCTACCTTCCCGCAGTACATGATTGACATCGACGCTGCGAAAGCTAAACAGGCAGGAATCTCCCCAAGGGATATCCTCACCACCCTGCAGGGTTATTACGGCGGTATGTATGTGTCCAACTTCAACCGTTTCGGTAAGATTTACCGCGTGATGATGCAGGCTAACCCTGAATCACGAGTAAATCCCGAAACCCTTTCGGCAATCAAGATCAGGAACGGCAGCGAAATGGCTTCGCTGAGCAATTTCGTTACCCTGACCAAAGTGTATGGTCCTGACTTGCTGAACCGATTCAATATGTTCCAGTCAATCTCCGTTACCGGTCAGCCCGCTCCGGGATTCTCGTCCGGCGACTGCCTTGCCGCAATCGAGCGAGTTGCAAAGGAAACACTTCCTCCCGGCTACGGCTACGAATACTCAGGCATGACTCGTGAGGAGGCTTCATCAGGCGCAGGTTCCACAACCGCGATTATCTTCGGTCTCTGCCTTCTCTTCGTTTACCTCCTTCTGTCAGCGCAGTACGAGAGCTATATCCTGCCGTGGGCGGTTATCCTTTCGATTCCCTTCGGTCTTATGGGCACATTCGTGTTCGCGCAGATTTTCGGAATCACCAATAACATCTACCTCCAGATTGCGCTTATCATGCTTATCGGTCTTCTCGCCAAGAACGCCATCCTTATCGTTGAGTTCGCGGTTGAGCGCCGCCGCACCGGCATGTCTATCGTCAATGCGGCAATCCAGGGTGCAACCGCCCGCCTCCGCCCGATTCTCATGACCTCTCTCGCCATGATTATCGGTCTTCTGCCCCTTATGTTCGCATCAGGTGCAGGAGCGAACGGTAACCGCGCTCTCGGCACAGGTTCTATCGGCGGCATGCTTATCGGCATGATTCTCCAGGTGCTCATCGTGCCCGCCCTGTTTGTACTCTTCCAGAAGATTCAGGAGAAAATCACTCCGCTCAAATGGGAGGATACAGACAATGAAGGCATCGAGAACGAAATCGAGCAGTATTCCCGTTAATCCACAGTTGACCATAACACGATTTCAAAACATGAAACTAAATAAAATAGCAGTTGCAGCAGCATTTGTAAGCGCCTCGGTGGCGTTTACAGGCTGCAACATGTACGGCAAATTCAAAATGCCGGAAGATTCGGCACTCGGTCAGGAATATGCCAAAGTGGCGAAAGAAGAGGTTGACTCAACCGCATTCGGCAACCTCAAATGGCAGCAGGTGTTCACCGACCCGACCCTTGTAGACCTCATCTACCAGGCACTTGACAACAACAAGGACCTCAAGAATGCCAAGCTGAACGTTGACATCGCGCATGCGCAGCTACTCGGCGCGAAGCTGTCATACCTTCCGTCGCTTGCACTCACTCCCAACGGAGCCGGAGCAAAATATGCGTCAAACCCGTTCTCCTGGACATACCAGGTGCCCCTTGCCGCAAGCTGGGAGATTGACATTTTCGGCAAAATCCTCAACACCAAGCGCGGAGCGGCGGCAAACTATCACATGAGCCAGGATTACCACCAGGCTGTGCGCTCACAGATTATCGGTGCCGTTGCAAACACTTACTACACTCTTGCCGCGCTTGAAAACCAGCTTGCACTGAGTAGAAACACCGCTGAACTGTGGAAGCAAAACGTGCAGACAATGAAGGATTTCAAGGAAGCCGGACGAGTAAACGAAGCTGCCGTGGTTCAGAGCCAGGCTCAGTACTACAGCATCCTCGCCTCAATCACCGACCTTGAGACCCAGCTTGATGCGGCAAACAACACCATGTCGCTTCTCATGAACGTGATGCCCCAGAAATGGATGGTGTCGGATAACGCGGCACTTACAGCCCCGGAAATTCTCCGCGACGCTATCCCGATGAAAGAACTCGCCGCACGTCCCGACGTGCGCGCGGCTGAGCAGAGCCTTGCAGCGGCATACTACACCACCGCCGGCGCACGCGCAGCTTTCTATCCCGGACTCAATATCACCGCAAACGGCGGATTCACCAACCTGCTCGGCGGATTCATCCAGAATCCCGGCGACTGGTTCCTGCAGCTCGCCGGCTCGCTCACCGCACCGCTTTTCAGCCGTGGCGCGAACATCGCCCGCCTCAAAGCGGCTAAGGCACAGCAGCAGCAGGCTCTCAACAACTTCGAGTACACTATCATGAGCGCAAGCGCGGAAGTGAGCGACGCTATGACGGCATACGAGAAGAACCATGAGAAGAGCGGTTACCTCGCCCAGCAGGTGGACAAGCTCAAGAAATCGGTAGAAATCACCGAAGAGCTCCTGCGCCTCGGCACCTCCGGTACAACCTACCTCGAAGTGCTCACCGCGCAGCAGAGCCTGCTCCAGAGCCAGCTTGCAGTGATTGCGTGTGACCGCGCAAGAGCCGCAGCGGTAATCAATCTCTACCAGAGCCTCGGCGGAGGAAGATAACACAGCACCTTAAATACTAATGATACTATCCCATGGCTAACAACATCAGCAAACTGGCACACGTCGACCCTTCGGCAAAGATTGGCGACAATGTCACCATCCATCCTTTCGCTTTCATTGACGCGAATGTGGAAATCGGTGACGGATGCGAAGTTATGTCATACACCAGTGTGATTAACGGCACACGCATCGGCAAGAACAACAAAATCTACCAGGGCTCGATTATAGGAGCCGACCCGCAGGATTTCCGCTGGAAAGGAGAGCAGACATACTGCTATGTGGGTGACAACAATGTCATCCGCGAGCATGTAATCATCAACCGAGGCATCACCTCCGAGGGTGGCACACGCATCGGAAGCGACTCTTTCATCATGGCTGAGACCCATATCGGGCACGACTCACACATCGGCGACAAGTGCGTGCTCGGCAACGGAGTCCTCATTGCGGGCGACACCGAAGTCGGTCGCTGCACCATTCTGTCCAGCGGAGTGATGCTCCATGAAAACAGCAAGGTAGGTGAATGGGTGCTTATAAAAGGCGGCTGCCGTATCACCGGCAACGTTCCCCCGTTCATCATCATGGCGCACAATCCCGCTTCATACTTCGGAGTAAACGCAGTGATTCTCCGCAAAGGCGGCTACACCGAAGAGCAGATTGACGACATCGCCAAAGCTTACCGCCACATCTACCAGACAGGCACATCGGTTTTCAATGCGCTCCGCCGCATAGAGGCAGACGTGACCGAAGGAGAAGTGCGTGACAACATTACAGATTTCATCCGCGGCGTGAACCTCAAAATCGTAGCAATCCCCCGCGAACTGGAATAACACCTGTGAGCATCATTGCTATAAGCTCCGGAGCGACTTGCTCCGGGGCTTTTCAATATCTTTTTATTTCAAGGTGCGAGGTATCATACATCACTCTTGCATGGTTTCTCCTGATTATCTCGCTTGCAATGCGTTCCCCTGTTCGTTTGTCAATAGTATCCCTGTACACAATGCCATTGCGGTACACTATCCCATTTTCTTCCGAGAAAAACTCGTTTTCGGCATGGATGTGGTAAGACTTGTCCTGAGGTTTATCCGCCCTAATCTCACCTCTGAGGTATTCACCGTCTGACCAGACTACAATCTGGTATGTCCTGCCGGTATCATTCAGAAAACGGTAATCAAGGTAATTATAGACGATGCTTGTGCCGGTGCCGAAAGGAATTTGCCTGTTGAAGTCGGGGAATAGGTCAAATCCGTCGTGATGATGGTGCTCAATGATATCCAGCCCGGAGTGAAGGACCATCCAGTGGATAAGGTTCGTGAACTGGCAAAGACCTCCACCGATGCCCCGTGACGGGGCGCCGTTGGATATGGTAAGTCCTTCTTTATAACCCTTTTTCAAAGAATCGGTCCCTACCAGCTTCCAGAAAGAGAAAGTCTCGCCGGGACGAATCAAGATTCCATTTACCTTAGGAGCTGCAATAGAAAGATTTACAGCCTTATTCTCCTGCAAATCCATGTCAACGTTACCTAATTTGCGACGTATGAGAGAATTATGGCTATAAATAAGCACAGGGAGCGGCGATGTGGATTTAGCGTGCGGAAACTTTGCGCTGCTGAGAAAGTCTTTAATCTTCCTTGCCGCGATACATTTCTTCCGGGAAATCCTATATGCCCACGGAGACAGCTCACAAAACAGCTTCCGCTTCCTCATGACAGTAAGTTAGTAATCAAGTTGTATTTAGGTTAAATATTAAATGCCTTAGCATCTACTTCTCATAAACGATTTCCCAGTGACCACCTTTTTTAGAACCGACATAATGTACAATATCGGAGAGCGCAGCAAGGTCTCGTTCTATTGTTTTAGGTGAAACCCCTATGGATGAGGCTATCTCCGCTCTGGTAGAATGCGGATTCTCACTAATAATCCCTATAATAAGCTGCTGCCGCTCTGTCAGATTTTTAGCGACATTTTTAGCGACATTCCTTTTCGCGGCCTCACGCCTTTGGAGCTCAAAAGTCACTTTTACAGAATCAATGCCTATTGCAATATCCATTCGGCATCCTGTCACTTCTTGCCAGCGTTTAAGTTTATGGAGGCCATATCCGAGATTTTCTGATAGATGTGCCAAACGGAAGAGCTCCGGGGCGATGGTGCTCCGGAGCTTTTGCGATTATTACTGTGGGGTTATTTCTTAGTTGCTTTCTTTGGTGCCGCCGATTTCTTTTCCGCAGTCTTTTTTGCAGCCGTGGTTTTCTTAGGCGCAGCTTCTTTTTTAGGAGTTGCAGCGGATTTTTTAGTGGTTGATGTTGTCTTTGGCGCCGTGGCTTTTGCCGGCGCTTTCTTTGCCGCAGGTCTGCCGGGCATATCGGGACGGCGGCGGAGAACTTGCGCCGAGCGTGCGGGGAGATACAGTTTCAGCCATTCAACCCCGTGGGGTGAGTACAGTTTATCCGGTTTGGTGAAGTGTGTAACGGTCTCGTCAATATTGCCGTAGCCTCCGAAAACGGGATTGTCGGTTGACAGCACCACGTCATACTGCCCGGGAGGTGTAAGGATTCCGTAGCCGTCGAATGACTTGAAGGGATTGAAGTTGAACACAAAGACAAGGTCGCCGCGCTTGTAGGCAAGCACCTGGTCGTCATCTTTCTCCCAAAGTTTCTCCACCGGAAGCGCCTGGAAGTTGTAGACTCCGCTTATGAGGTGAATCATGGCGTTGTCAAAGTCGTTGAGATAGACGTATTTTAGCTCCTTCCTGTCTACAAGGTCCCACTGACGGCGGGCATATTTATATGACCAGCCATTGCCTTCGCGCGGGAAGTCAATCCATTCAGGATGCCCGAACTCGTTGCCCATGAAGTTGAGGTAGCCGCCGTTGATTGTGGATGCTGTGACAAGGCGAATCATTTTGTGGAGCGCGATGCCGCGTGCAACGGTCATATTGTCATCATCCTTCATCATGTGCCAGTACATCTGGTCGTCAATGAGGCGGAAAATTACGGTTTTGTCACCTAC
>CAMWQE010000047.1 GCA_947176335.1 uncultured Porphyromonadaceae bacterium
GCCTCATATAGACCGATTCGCCACCGAACTGCCCCGAAGCCTGCACGCCAAAAGTGAGCGAAAAAAGCCGTGAGCCTTCAATCCGGAAGTAAAGCCTGCGGTAAACATACCATATACCGCTTGTTGTAAACGAATTATACCTGTCGCTATGGCGCTCCCACCATTTTGCGTCAGTGTACTTGCCGTAAGCGAACTCCCCCTGCACTTTGAGCACACCGCGTGTAAATGGCACAGGCTGGAAACCTACAAATCCCACACGAGCCTGAGGAACAGGCCGCGCATTGCCACTATGCACAAGGTCACCGGAACTAAGCGCCCGATCTACCAGAGCCGGTTCCTCCTCTTTCATCCCGGCGCTCAGGAAAAGGCTGCGCCACTTCACCGTGGCATACAGCTGCTGGATTGCTGCACGGGAGGGATGAATCGGATTATTGACAAAATTGCCTGTGGTATTATCAAAACGGGTATAATTTACAGTAGAAGTATATCCCCCTACCACCTGAGCACCGAAAGCGTAGCTGAATCGACGGTCAACCTCAAGCTCTCGCACCGTTTTCGCTGAAAAAAGCATATTGTCACCGCTGCTGAGGAGTCCGAACCGGTTTGCGGCAAGGTAGTGTGGGGCGAATGAACCGCTTGACAGCGTGGCAATACCCTCCGCCTGCCAAGAGGCAAGAGTATCAGTCGGTTCCATTGCCGATAGCAACGGCATAACCGAAAACAGGCAAATCGCTGTAAGCAGTCTCTTCATACCGCTGCCAAAGTTACAAAAAAATCATCTTACCTCCACCTTGCATTGCTCCCACACGTGGTAAACCGGTAGAGAAAGATTGATTTGCCTAGGAAAAGCTATGAAGTGACCACAAAAAGTCAGACAAGTAACTTTTTGTGGTCACTTCATTCCGAATCATTTGTATCAACTGTACATACGGTCAATTGCATCAGCATAATGGGATGCTACAACCGGACGCTTGACCTTCAATGTGTTGGTGAGTTCGCCGCTCTCCATTGTGAACGGTTTCGGCAGAATGGTTATCTTTTTGATTCGTTCAAAACCTGCAAGGTCCTGTTGCAGCTTTTCAATGCGCTCCATCATCATGGCATTGATTTCCGGATTTGAAACAAGCTGCTCAATGGAGTTATACGCAATGCCATGCTCTGACGCATACTCTTTCAATGCAGCGAATGAGGGCACGATAAGTGCGCTCACAAATTTACGCCCGTCACCAATCAGCGCCACTTGTTCAATAAACAGGTCTTCGCCAAGACGGCTCTCAAGTGCCTGTGGGGCGATATATTTGCCGTTGCTCGTCTTGAAGAGGTCTTTTATGCGCTCAGTGAGGACAAGAGCGCCGGACTTATTGATATAGCCGGCATCGCCGGTGCGGAACCAACCATCTGCGGTAAATGCCTCCGCGGTTGCCTCCGGCTTGTTGTAATAACCTCTCATTACCGACGGACCTTTCACAAGTATCTCATTGTCTTCCCCAATCTTCACCTGAATGCGGGGAAGCACTGTACCTACCGTACCTAACTCCCAACCAATATTCGGGTAACAGGTGACAGTCGCTGTTGTTTCGGACAGTCCGTAACCGATAATTATGTTTATGCCGCAGCTATGCAGGAACTCGACGATTTTAGGCGAGAGCGGTGCTCCTGCCGTGGGGAAAAACCTGCCCCTCTCTATGCCGATAACCCTCTTCATCGGGGTATAGGCGATACGGTCAAAGAGTTTATATGCGAGTTCAAGGAAGAAAGGAACTTTTTTGCCGAGCCGCTTATAATGGATGTTGCGCTTCTTACCCACTTTTATTGCTGTCGTTACCACCCATTTGCGCACCGGGTTCATTTTACTTATCTTATCCTCCACTACCGCATAGACTTTCTCCCAAAACCTCGGCACAGAGCACATGCAGGTAGGTTTGGTCTGGCGCACGGATGCCTGGATGTCATGCGGATCGTAATTCACGAACACCTTTATGCCGATATAAAGGCAGAAATATGTCCATGCACGCTCAAATATATGGCTCAACGGCAGGAAACTCATTGAGGAATCGCTGTCGCTCACCGTATTAAGACGTTCTTTGTGGATTCTCAACGCGGCATTGAAGCAGGAATGAGGAAGCACCGCACCTTTAGGCTCACCGGTTGTGCCGGAGGTATAGATAATAGCGGCAATGTCGGTTTCCAGTGCACGGCTTCGGCGTTCCTCTATCTCGTGGGCTAATTCCGGAGATGCCTTCTCCCCTTTTCCCAGAAACTCTTCGTAGCTTATTGTGGTAGTATCCCCCTCTTCAACGGTGACTTTCTCAAAAGTTACTATTCTTTTTAGCACCGGGGTAGTTGCCTGCACTTTACGGGCAATTGCGTATTGCTTGGCATCACCGACGAATATCATGCTTATGGACGCATCCTCAACAATGTATTTTACCTGCTCGGCACTGCTTGTAGAATATATGCTGATTGGAACAGCACGGTTGCTGAATGCCGCGAAATCAACCACAAGCATCTGCGGGCGGTTGCCGGAAAAGGTTGCTATATTGTCCTGCTCTTTGATGCCGAGAGCCGCGAGTGATTTTGCTGCGGTATTTACCCTGTCATTGAAATCCCGCCATGACACCGGGAGCCATTGACCGTCCTTAGGATAAGACAATGCTGTACGGTCGCCGTACTTTATTGTCTGCCGCTCTACTAAGCTGGTGAGTATGTTAGGCATATAATTGCATTTTGGTTAGTAAACGCCTTAGCTTTACGGGCGCAAAGTTAGGGCTATTCTATTTATATTCTAACACATCCCCTTAACCAATGGGTTCTCCGTTAATATTCATTCACTTTAAAACCTCAGTTATTAACATTCGTTACATCTTTCATGCGTTCTTTGGGAGCCTTGCGCAATAAAAACGGAGATATGCCGTTTTTAAGTTGTGATGAGCGTACAATCAGCAATAGTATCCTTCCTGCTCCTCTGCATTTCTGCGGCGGCAGGAGCTGTAGACCTGTCTACCGGCCCACTTAACCGACCCTATAGCGACGGCAGGGCGTGGCACGCCGGATTCTATGTAGGCATCAACGCGCAGGATATTCGTTTCCGCCACAACGGATACATCACTGAGAACGGAGAAAGCTGGTTTGCCGACCAACCGGGCTATGCTCCGGGATTCAATGTCGGCGGACTTGTGGATTTCCGGCTGAACGATTACTTCAACGTACGCTTTTCACCGGGATTGTTTTTCGGCAGCCGGGATATAAAAATGCGGGAGGCTGAATCCGGCGAAATGTACAGTCAGAATATAAAAAGCGCTCTTGTGGTGGTGCCTGTGGATTTGAAATACTCCTCGGTGCGTTACCGCAACTCACGCCCATACCTCACAGCGGGAATGATGCCGGCAGTGGATGTGGCGAAGAAGCGCACGGACTACATAAAGCTGAAATCTTTTGATTTCTACCTCACAGCAGGATTCGGCTGCGACTTCTATCTCCCGTTTTTCAAGCTGAATCCGGAAATTAAATTCTGCTTCGGTCTCACAGATATGCTTGTGCACAGGCGCGATGACCTTGCCGAAGAACCGGACCGGCTTAAAATCACCCAATCACTAAAACGCGCTACCACAAAAATGATAGTGCTGAGCTTTTATTTTGAATGACAATGGTAAGACGCACACTTATCATAGCTGCTGCCCTCATATCGCTTATATATAATATAGGTGTGGCGCAAAATGACGCGTTGCTCACCCACTACTTTGAAGTGCCCGCTTACTATAATCCGGCGGCAACCGGACTTGCTGACCTTGTGAAAGTGCATGGCGGGTCACGCCTGCAATGGGTAGGTATTGAAAATGCACCCAAAACCTTTCTCGCGCTTGCCGACTCCCCTTTCAAGATTGGTAACCGCAGGTTTGGGGCAGGCATAGCCGTCAATCAGGAGAGCGTCGGGCTTTACAGAAACCTCTCCGCCGCGCTACAGCTAAGCTATAAGATGAAACTTTTTGGCGGCACGCTGTCCATCGGCATCCAGCCGGGAATAATCAGCGACACCTTCAAAGGCTCCGAAGTCTTTATTCCGGATGATGATGACTATCATGAGGAAACTGACCCTGCGATACCGCGCACCGACGTGAGCGGTACGGCATTTGACCTTGGAGCGGGAATATGGTACACGCGACGGTCATTCTGGACAGGACTTTCGGTGACTCACCTTAATTCTCCTAAAGTGTCACTTACAACTGAGAGCGGCGGTGCCGCATCGGAAAATTCCACGCAATTGTTTGAGTTCGGACCGTCACGGTCACTTTATTTTATCGCGGGAGGCAATATCGGAATAAAAAACACGTTATTTGAAGTGATTCCGTCCATGCTTGTAATGAGTGATTTCACCTTTACCCGCGCAATCGCCACCGCAAGGCTCAGATACAGGAAATTCATAAGTGCGGGCATCGGATATCGCCATGACGATGCGGTCAGCGCAATACTGTCGGTTGAATTCAAGGGATTTTATCTCGGATACAGCTATGACTATCCCACCGGACCGCTCGCCTCAGCAAGCAACGGAAGTCATGAGATATTTGCCGGCTACGGCGTAAAGCTGGATTTGTCGGCGAAAAACAGACATAAACAAAAAAGCATACGCATAATGTAATACTGATGAATAAGATAATTCTACATATAATTTCTGCTGCCGTGGCAATCGCGTTTACCGGATGTGCGGCTGGAAGCCACAGCTCCTCAGGGGGAGAACTCACCGGCGGGGGCGCACCGTCATGGACAGAACCCGCGCCTTACGGCATGGTGCTCATTGACCGCGGATCTATAAAAGCAGGACCGCAAGAGGCGGATTCAGTGTGGGGCACAAGGGCGGATGCGCGCGGAATAAGCGTGGATGCATTCTGGATGGACGAAACAGAGGTGACCAATGCCGAGTACAAGCAGTTTGTTTACTGGGTACGCGACTCTATCATCCGTGAGCGGCTCGCAGACCCGGCATACGGAGGCAACGACGAGTACAAGATTGAAGAGGACAGGGACGGCAACCCGGTGACTCCACACCTAAATTGGAAGAAACCTATCCCCTGGAAAAATGCTGACGAGGATGAGCAGCGTGCTATCATGAGCCTTTACCGCACAAATCCTATCACCGGCACTCTCGAGCTTGACCCCTCGCAGCTCAATTATCGTTACGAGATTTATAACCACACCGAAGCGGCAAAGCGCAAAAACCGCATGGATCCGAAGCGCCGCCAGTACAACACCGACTTGCCCGTACCCACGGAACTGCCGGTAATCACAAAGGATACCGCTTGGGTTGACGATGACGGGGAGATTGTGCGCAAGACAATCTCACGTGCGCTTACCGGAGACTTCGATTTTGTGAACACATATATAGTGAATGTGTACCCGGACACCACCGCATGGATAAATGATTTTGACAATGCTTACAATGAACCTTATGTGAGGATGTATTTCTCCCACGGCGGCTATAGCGACTATCCTGTTGTAGGGGTAAGCTGGGAGCAGGCTAATGCATTTGCCGCGTGGCGCACCTCTTTCCTGCGCCGCTCACTTGGTCGTGAAGGCATTTATATCGAGCCGTACCGTCTGCCAACCGAGGCTGAATGGGAATATGCAGCACGCGCCGGAGTAAGCGATAACAAATATCCGTGGGAAGGGGATTTGCCGTTGACAGATGACAAAGGGTGCTTCTATGCCAACTTCAAGCCCCAGGAGGGCAACTATGTACAGGACGGTCATGTGATTACCTCGCGGGTAGGCACTTACGCTCCGAATGATTTCGGTCTTTACGACATGGCGGGCAATGTGAGCGAATGGACAAGCACCGCCTACACTGAAAGTGTAAGCAAGCTGACAAGCGACCTCAACCCTGAGTATCGCTACGACGCGGCGCAGGAAGATCCCTACCGCATGAAGCGCAAGATTGTGCGAGGCGGTTCATGGAAAGATGTGGCTCACAATATCCGCTCCGATATAAGGATGTGGGAATACCAGAATGAGCAGCGCTCGTTTATCGGGTTCCGCTGCGTGCGCACAAATATAGGTTTTGCAAAAGGTCAGAAGAAAAAGAAATAAGTCATGGGAAAAATCAAGCGGTACAAAAATGCTGTCGAGCGTTTTCTTTCCGGAGAGAGCGGACAGATTTTCTTTAACGTCGCCTATAGCATCGGCGCGGCTATTGTGATTCTCGGCGCGCTGTTCAAGATTCTTCACCTCAGAGGCGGTGACCTGCTTTTGTCTGTGGGAATGGGCACAGAAGTGCTGATGTTCATCCTCACTGCCTTTGACCGTCCGCCACGCGAAACAAGCCTTGATGAAATCCTTCCATTGCTTGCAAACGGAAGCAATGGGTCCAATGCCGGAAATGGGCAGCTTCCCCAAACTGCTGATACGACTGGATATAAAGCCATCAATGCACCCGCCGGCACAACAGTGATAGCCGCAACCGGAACCGGTAATGCCATTTCACCTGAAGTAGCCAAGGAGATAGAGCGGCTTGGAGAGACCGCGTCACAGCTAAATGCGGCAGGTGAGGCTCTGCTGAAAAGCTATGCTTCAATTTCAACCGACCCGGCTGCCGCGGCAGAGGGTGCGGCAGGATATGTGGAGCAGATGCAGGCTCTGAACCGCAACATAGCAGGATTAAACACCATCTATGAGATACAGCTGCGGAGCGTTTCATCACAGCTTGATGCAATCCAGAGTGTCAATTCGGGCATGAGCCAGATGAAGCAGATGTATGAGCAGACTGCCGAATGCTCGCAGGCATACCGCGAGGAAGCGCAGAAACTCACCCGGAATATGCAGCAGCTCAACAAGGTGTATGAGCAGATGCTCCACGCTATGACTGTAAATATGTATGCTGCTCCCGCGCAAGCCGGAAGTAATAGCTGATAACGGATAAAACACGCCGCAGATGAGTAAATCACACATGAGACTTTCGCCGAGGCAGAAGATGATAAACCTTATGTATATCGTCCTCACCGCTATGCTTGCTCTCAATGTGTCCAGCGATGTGCTTGACGGATTTACACAGGTGCAGGACGGTCTGACCCACACCAACCATAATTTCAGCCAACGAAATGACGCCTTGCTCGCTTCACTGGAAGCGGCGGCACGAAATAATCCGGACAAAGCGGGCAAATGGCACGGGCTCGCCGTTGAGGTGCGCAACGAGTCAGATGCTCTGTGCAATATCATTGATTCGCTCAAACTCGCCATTGTCAGGACAGCGGATGGCAAAAACGGCAATCCGGACAAAATTGAGAACCGGGAAAACCTCGATGCATCGTCGATTGTGATGCTCAGCCCTGTCAGCGGCAACGGTGAGCGCCTCCGCCTTCAAGTTGACAGGTTCCGCAGTTTCATTGCGCCCATGATAGCAGACTCCGTTACAAGGGCAGGAGTTGAATCAATGCTTTCAACCGAGCCCAGACGCTCCGGCTCATCCGATGCAATACGCTCCTGGGAGTCCGTGAAATTCGAGAACCAGCCGGTTGTCGCAGCCATAGCCCTGCTTTCAAAGCTACAGAATGATGTGCTTTATGCCGAAGGAGAGGCGCTCACGGCACTCGCTTCCTCTGTCGACGCGGGTGATGTGCGAGTAAACGAAATGAACGCTTTTGTAATTCCGGAGTCAAAGTATGTGATGCGCGGCAGTCCTTACAAAGCTGAAATCGTACTCGCCGCCGTAGACACCACTGCGCGTCCGTCGCTCTTCATTGACGGCAGAAAGCTTGACGCCTCCTCCACCTATAGCATGATTCCCGGAAAAAGCGGAGCGTACACATACTCAGGCTATCTTGAAATGCCGCATCCCGACGGTACGACGAGCAAACATAATTTTACCGGAGACTATGTGGTGATGGAGCCGGTTGCAACAGTTTCCGCAACCATGATGAATGTGCTTTATGCCGGAATCGACAACCCGATAGAGATTTCCGTGCCGGGGCTACCTGTAAGCGCGGTTAACGCCACAATGACAAACGGCACTCTCACACGCAACGGCGACAGATGGATTGCACGCCCGGCAGCTCCCGGGCAGACTGCCACTGTGAGCGTAAGCGCAAAGACTCCGGACGGGCATACATCGCAAGTCGCATCTATTGATTTCAAGGTGCGACGTCTGCCGGATCCGACTGCCTACATTCCTGTTTCCGACAATGGCTCAGGACGTTTCCGGGGAGAAAGACCGATATCCAAAGCGGCGCTCATGAATGCCACGGGACTCGGTGCCGCTATTGATGACGGAGTGCTTGACATTGAATTCCGGATAACCGGATTTGAAACCGTTTTCTTCGATTCTATGGGTAACGCTATTCCGGAGGTGAGCAACGGGGCTTCATTCTCGCAACGCCAGAAAGATTCCTTCCGCCGTATGCCACGAGGCAAACGCTTCTACATCTCCCGTATAAAGGCGATTGGCCCTGACGGCATAGAGCGTACCCTGAGCCCCCTTGAGGTAACTGTTAATTGATAAAATTCCCGACCGATGAAAATAAAGATATACCGTTTAGCACTTGCCGGAGTTCTCGCACTGGTTTCCGCTACAATGTTCGCGCAGCAGAGCACCAGCAGCGCTGTGACACGCCGCTCATCCGTTACGGCAAACAAAAAGACTGCGGTGAGCGACCGCGCAAGGCAGAGAATGGCTACTGAAACTTCGGATGCCGACCTTGCATGGATGAAAGTCATTTACCGCTCTCTCGACCTGAACGAGCCTGAAAACGCCGCGCTGTATTTTCCGGAGCAGAGCGTCGAAGGTCAGGAAAACCTGTTCAGGATAATGATGCGGCTGCTTGCCGCCGATGAACTGCCGGCATACGAGTATCTTGACGGGCGTGAGGTGTTCACCGATGAATACAGGTTGAAAGTAAAGGATATGCTTGACCGTTTCCATATCTATTATACCCAGAGTAAAGGATTCTCGGAAAAACATCCGGTTTTCAATATTGATGAAAGCGATGTGCCTTCAACCGAAGTGCTCGGCTATTACATTATAGAGCGCTGGGAGTTTGACCGCACCGAAGGACGCATGCGCACAAAAGTTGAAGCGCTCTGCCCGGTGCTGCACCGCACCGAGGAGTTCGGGCACGAAGCTGTGAAATATCCTATGTTCTGGGTCCGGTATAACGACTTGCGCCCTCACCTAACATCTCAGTTAATCTTCACTGACGATGACAACAACCTGCCGCAGAGCACTTACGATGATTATTTCAACCTGAATCTGTACAACGGGGAAATTTACAAGACGCGAAACCTGCGCAACAAGTCAATGGCGCAGCTATATCCTGACCCGGAGGACAGGAAGCACGCGCAGGACAGCATTGAAAAGCGTTTAAACTCATTTGAAAACGATATTTGGGTTCCCTCGCTTGAAGATTTGGAAAAGAAAAAGACCGTTGCCTCCGCCGCAAACGATTCCATCACTCCGGAGCCGAAGCGCCGCAAGGTTTCAGCAGGAAGAGTTTCTTCACGCCGCCCCTCCAAGCAGGTCAAGCAATCTACATCTTCCCGCTCAGCGACCCGCTCTGTGCGCAACCGCAAGAAGCGGTAAGTTTTTTCAGCAAACGGTTGGTAAATTCGTAATTCTTAAGCCCCCACTTCGGGTGGATAAGCATATCGGCTGGACTTTGCGACACGAACCTTTCTATTGCTATATCCTTGCGTAGCCTTTTCACTATCTCCACGCAAAGATTTATGTAATCATCCACTGAAAAGTCTATGATATCCGCTTCATTGCGTTCCCAACGACGTGCCAGTTCCGTGCCGCGAACAACCTGCATCTGATGAAATTTCACTACATCCACCGGCAGAGTGTTTATCCATTCAACGGTTGACAGCATCATATCCTTATCCTCCCCGGGCAATCCGTTAATCAGGTGTAACCCGGTTTCTATTCCCGCAGCAGCAGTACGCTCAACCGCTTCCGCCGTCTGCTCCGCGGTATGGCACCGGTTTATCCGGGCAAGCGTAGAGTTATGGGAACTTTCCGCACCATATTCTATAAGTACGAAATAATCCCTGCGCAATTCGCCAAGTTCACGCAAGAGCTCATCCGGCATACAGTCGGGACGTGTGCCGATTATAATGCCGTCGACCTGCGGTTGCTCCAAAGCCTCCATATAAAGTGGCATAAGCTTGCTTACAGGGGCATGGGTACCTGTATACGACTGGAAATATGCGAGGTAACGCATATCCGGATATTTGCGCGCAAAAAAATTCTTGCCGTGAGCTATCTGGGCGGCAATTGTGCTTCCACCGCCTTTGTCAGGGCTGAAAGAACTATTGTTACAATATATGCATCCTCCCCGTCCGACTGTCCCGTCACGGTTCGGGCAGGTGAAACCTCCGTCTATGGTAAGTTTCTGCATCTTGCAGTCGAAACGCTCTGCGAGAAAATCGCTGAAGGTGCGGTACGGAGCCGTGATGTCCCCTATTTTCTTAAAGCCGGCTTGCACGGTTGAGAAGCAACGCATCAAAAACCACCATCGCAGCCATTGCCTCCACGATAGGCACGGCACGCGGAAGCACACAAGGGTCATGGCGACCCTTTGCATGAAGCACAGCCGGAGAACCGTTGCGGTCAACCGTGTCAATATCGCGCAGCAATGTTGCCACAGGTTTGAACGCTACACGGAAATATATGTCCGTACCGTTGGAAATTCCTCCCTGTATTCCTCCGCTGTTGTTCGTCAGCGTTGTTATTCTACCGTCCTCTCCGGTTGAAAAAAGGTCAGCTACTTCACTGCCTCTATGAGAAGTTCCGTCAAAACCCATCCCGTAGTCAAATCCTTTAGCGGCATTAATGCTCATCATAGCGTAGGCAAGGCGTGCATGGAGCTTGTCAAACACCGGTTCACCGAGTCCCGCCGGGCAACCGCGTACCACTCCGGTTACAGTGCCGCCGATTGTATCACCTTCTGACTTTACCGTTTTAATAAGCTCTATCATCTGCTGCGCGGTCGCTACTTCGGGACAACGCACGGAATTGCTATCGACATCCGCAGCGGAAAATTCCGTGTAAGGCGCTTTCACGCAAATATCACCGACTTGGGAGGTATAAGCAAAAATCTCAATTCCACTCTTTGCAAGCGCCTGCTTTGCAAGCGCGCCTCCAACAATGCGCGATGCTGTTTCGCGTGCGGATGAACGACCGCCGCCACGATGGTCACGGAGACCGTACTTTTCCGTATAGGTGAAATCAGCATGGGACGGACGGAACACATTGCGGATATTTTCATAGTCATTGCTGTGCTGGTCGCTGTTTTCAATCACAAAACCTATAGGAGTACCTGTTGTAACTCCCTCGAAAATACCGCTGAGAATTTTTACTGTGTCACTCTCCTTTCGAGCTGTGACAATGTCGCTCTGCCCCGGGCGGCGGCGATCAAGTTCCTTCTGCACAGCATCCAAATCAACCGCAAGTCCCGCGGGCATACCGTCAACCACGCCTCCGATAGCCGGTCCGTGGCTTTCGCCGAATGTTGTCAGGCGATATATTTCTCCAAAACTGTTCATATGCTTACAAGGTCGGCAACAGTGCCGCCCACAAAATTAATAAGACTTTCAGGATTAATCGCTATCTGCATTCCCCTCACACCGGCGCTCACATAAATAGTATCAAAATCAGTTGCCGTGGAGTGGAAAAATGTCGGGAACGGCTTTTTCATGCCTATAGGGGAACAGCCGCCACGGATATAGCCTGTGAGGGGGAGCAGCTCCTTCATGTGAATCAGTTCCGCATTATTATCACACTCCGCCTTAGCTCCGAGATATAGGAAAATCTCCGCATCACCCCACACAACGCACACAAAAAATCCAGTA
>CAMWQE010000048.1 GCA_947176335.1 uncultured Porphyromonadaceae bacterium
TAGTTAATCAGTGTTAAATATGTTTTTAAACATAAAATTGGGGTTAATTCCGGGGCGGCCAGAGGGGGCGAATTGAGGGTGAAAAATGCCGCGGAGTGGGGGAATCCGAGGGGATGCCGCAGAGCAGGGAATCCGGGAGGGTTACACAGCGTCGCATCTACGAAGCTCCTTTAGTGGGGCATGACGTAGCCTCAGGCTGCGCTTCGCTTGCCAGAGGTTTCGCATAGCAACGCTCCTACCGGAGCTTACAGATAAGCTGCTACGCAGCAACACAGCTTTGGCAAACATCTTCATCCGCGGAGATCCCCTCACCCGGGGTTATCTACAGATAAGCTGCTACGCAGCAACAAATAATGGCGGGCGCATAGCGATGAAAATGAGAGAGGATGCCGCAGCGCGTGGAATCCGGGAAGTTACACAGCGTCGCATCTACGAAGCTCCTTTAGTGGAGCATGACGTATCCTCAGGCTGCGCTTCGCTTGCCAGAGGTTTCGCACAGCAACGCTCCTAACGGAGCTTACATATGCGCTGCTACGCAGCAACAAATGATGGCGAGCGCATAGCGATGAAAATGGGAAAAATGCCGCGGAGCGGTATATCCACAATTAGCCCCGGGTGAGGGAACCCTGAAAGGGTGACCGCTACCCGGGGAGAATGACGGCAATCAATATATCGTCCCTGTAAGGGGCGAACTAAAATAATTATGTATATATTTGCAACATGGCTAATACATTTACATCCGTTTATATACATCTGGTATTCGCGGTCAAAAATCGCACGGCAATAATCCCTCCGCCTTGGCAAACACGGATATGGGCATATATTGCCCGCTCTATTGAAGCGCACGGACATACCCCCATAGCCGTTGGTGGCACCCATGACCATATCCACATTCTCATGAAGTACAAAATAACAGAGCTCATACCGGATCTCGTCAGGGATATAAAAACAGGTACCGCTAAGTTTATCTCAGAAAACAAAGTTTCGCTGGGCAGATTCAGTTGGCAAACCGGGTATGGATGTTTTTCATACGGTGCATCACAAGTAGAAGATGTAAAGAATTATATCAACAATCAGGCTATGCATCACCGGGGACGGTCATTGCGCGATGAAATCAAATCGTATCTTGACCGATGCGGGATAGAATTCGACGAGAAATACCTTTTTGAGGAAGTATAGATAGGATGGAGAACGCCCCCTACGGGGACGATTTCGGAGGGCTATTCCCTTACCCCGGGTTACGGTCGACCCTACGGGTCTCCCTCACCCGGGGCTATCTATAGATGTGCTGCTACGCAGCAACACAGCTTTGGCAAACACCTTTATCCGCGGGAATCCCCTCACCCGGGGCTATCTACAGATAAGCTGCTACGCAGCAACAAATGATGGCGGGCGTATAGCGATGAAAATGGGGAGGATGCCGCAGAGCGGCAGGTCCAGGGGGAGGAGTTAAAGATATTACACAGCGTCGCATCTACGAAGCTCCTTTATTGGAGGGTGCCATATCCTCAGGCTGCGCTTCGCTTGCCAGAGGTTTCGCATAGCGACGCTCCTACCGGAGCTTACAGATGCGCTGCTACGCAGCAAGGGCAATTCATGGGAAAAATGCCGCGGCGCGGCATATCCACAATTAGCCCCGGGTGAGGAAACCCTGAAAGGGTGACCGCTACCCGGGGAGAATGACAGCAAACAATATCTCGTCCCTGTAAGGGGCGAACTATTATGCTATATTACAAAAAAATCCGCGCGGGGGATGCCCGGCGGATTTTTTTACATACTGAAAAATAATTAGGTCTTTGTCCTAAATGTATTATGCCATCTGATAGAGGTAGTTGTAAACGCAACTTACGATGCCTACACCGATGATGCCTGCAACACATACCCAAAGGGCGAAGCGCTCTGAACATGCGCTACGGAAGTTTGCGATAGTGCAGTCGTCCTGACTGATGAACATCGCCTTGACAACAAGGAGGTAGTAGTAGAGGGAGATGATGGTGTTGATAAGGGCGATGAGGACAAGAACGTATATTGCAACGCTTCCCTGGTTGATAGCACCGGTGAAGATGAAGAATTTGCTGAAGAATCCTGCAAAGGGCGGGATGCCGGCGAGCGAGAACATTGCAAGCATCATTGTGAACGCAAGACGGGGGTTTGTCTTGTAGAGTCCTTTGTAGTCATCCATGTGCACCTTGCCGGTGGCGTTTTCAATAGCTCCTATGACTCCGAATGCAGCGAGGTTTGAGAAGATGTAAACCAGCACATAGTACATGAGCGCTGTGAGTCCAAGCGAATTGAAGGCAATCACACCGAGCATGATGTAGCCTGCCTGTGAGATTGATGAGAACGCGAGGAAGCGCTTCATGTTGCGCTGGCGCATCGCAAACAGGTTGCCGATTGTGATTGTGAGGATAATGAGCGCGTAGAGCATCCATTCCCAAGCCTGTGAGTAAACGGTGCCGAATGCTTTCCAAAGAACGATGAGGAAAGCGAATGCGGCAGCGCCCTTAGAAATCACCGAGAGGTAGGAGGTGACAGGTGTGGGTGCTCCCTGGTAAACGTCAGCGGTCCAAAGGTGGAATGGAACAAGCGAGAGCTTGAAGCCGATGCCGGCGATTACAAAGGCGAGGGAGATAACGAGGAGGGTGCTTATGCCTGATGCCATTGTAGCAACAGCGATTCCATCAAAATAAAGGGTGCCGGTGAGACCGTACACGAACGACAGACCAAGAAGGAATATAGCTGACGAGAACACAGCGGTGAGCACGTATTTCACAGCAGCTTCGTGGCTTTCGTAGCGGTGCTTGTCGAAGGCAACCATTGCAGCAAGGGGCAGTGATGCGGTTTCGAGACCGATTACGAAAAGGAGGAAGTGTCGTGAGGATATCATGAGGTACATGCCGAAGAGTGTTACGAGGAGCAGCTCGTAGAACTCGCCGCGGCGCACCTTAACCATGTCCTGCTGCGCCCAGCGGAGCGCCTGAATCATTACAATGAGGGCACCGATATTGAGCACGTTCTTGATAGCGATTTCGGCAGTGCCGGAGCTGTACATTCCGCTGAAGGCGTTGCCGGTGGCATAAATGAGGTCGGGACAGAACCCGAAAACGGTAGCAACTGCAAACGCTATGATGCTAATCCAGCCGATAGCTCCCTGGGAGCGTTTGGGCATGAACGTATCACAAAGGAAAACAAGGAGAAATACAACAAGCAGCGCAATCTCCTGCTTCATTACTAAAAACTGAGAATAATCCATATTTCGTTTCGATTATTTAGTTCATGCCGATAACGGCGAAGATGGACGGGCTGAAAGTGAACTTGATGAGGCTCTCAAAGAAGTTAGGGAAGCAACCGATAGCCGCAACGCAGATAATGAGGACGACGGTAGAGGTGCGTTCCCACCATGTAGCGTCGGTGAGAGTGAGGTGGTGCTCATCGTAAACCGGACCGAGGAGGAGCTTGCCGACAACGCGGAGGATGTAAACCGCGGTGATGACAATCGAGCAGCAGGCAATGATTGTGAAGACGAGCCTAAGCGAACCTTCTCCTGCGAGATAGTCAGCCATACCAGCCTTGAAGGAGCCTACGAAGATGGTCATTTCGGCAACGAATCCGCTGAGGCCGGGAAGACCGAGGGATGCCATACCTGCGATGACGTAGCAAACGGCGAGGAAGGGCATAATCTTCATAAGACCTCCCATGAGGCGGATGTCGCGGGTGTGGGTGCGACCGTAAATCATACCGATGAGCGCGAAGAAGAGCGCTGTCATGAGACCGTGTGAAAGCATCTGCATGATAGCACCGGTCATCGCTGTGGTGTTGAGCATGAGGATTGCGAAAAGCACGAGTCCGCAGTGGCTAACCGAAGAGTAAGCGTTGATGTACTTGAGGTCGGTCTGCACGCAAGCGCTGAATGCACCGTAAACAACCGAGATGCCGGTGAGGATAAGGAAAATCCAAGCGAGTTCCTCAGCTGCCTGAGGCATGAGGTAGATTGCCACACGGAAGCATCCGTAGCCTCCGAGCTTCATGAGCACGCCGGCGTGGAGCATAGACACCGCAGTGGGCGCTGATGCATGACCGTCAGGGCTCCATGTGTGGAAGGGGAACATAGCTCCAAGCACTCCGAACCCGACAAATGTCATCGGGAAGAGGAAGTACTGCCAGCCTTCGCTGATAGATGCGTTCTGCGCAATCTGGAGGAGGTTCCATGTGAGGGGCTGTCCTGCGGGAGCCGAGTGGTAGTAGATGCCGATGAGACCGAGCATGAGGAATGCCGAGCCGCCCATGAGCATGAGGGTGAGCTTCATCGCTGAGTAGTTCTTGTTGCCGCTGCCCCATACACCGATAAGCAGGTACATCGGGATAAGAGCGACCTCATAGAACATGAACATCGTGAAGAGGTCAATCGAGATGAAGAAACCGAACACTCCAGTAGAGAGCAGAATCAGCCAAAGGAAAAAGTCCTTGGTGTGCGGCTCAATCTTCCATGAGGCGAAGCTGCCGGTGAGGAGGATAATGGAGGAGAGGATGAGCATTGCGATTGAGATGCCGTCCACACCCACAGCGAGGTTGATGTGGAGCGGTGCAAACCAAGTCCATGTGCCGGTGTAGAGCATGGGGGCGGTTTCTCCAGCGGCTCTCAGTGCGAGATAGTCAAGGAGCAACCACACAGACAGTGCAGTGAGCGCGAGTGAGCCTGTTACAGCCACGGCGCGTATCTGCCGTATATTTCTGCAGATGGCGAGTCCTGCAAGCATGAGCAGGGGAATCACCACGAAATAAATCAGAATATTTGAAAACATAATTACTATACTTTTTCTTATTGCACCAAAGTGTTTAGCCTATCATATCAGACAGATAACCGTAATTGCACCGAGCAACAGAGCTCCTGCGAGATAGAACCATACATACATCTGAATCTTGCCGCTCTGGAATCCCTTGATAGCCACTGAAGCTTTGTTGGTGACATAAGCGAGTCCGTCCATAGCTCCGTCGATGATGTGGCGGTCAAACCATGCAATAGGCTTACAGATGCATCCGAAGATAATCTTGTGGGTGATGAACTGGTAGAGTTCGTCCCAGTAGAAGCGGTGGTAGCACCAGTCCCAGAGCCTCGGGAGTGCATTGCGCATCTTTTCGGGGAGCGGGTTCTCTTTCTTGTACATCGCTGTAGCGATAAGGATCGCGATGATTGCCACTGCGAGTGAGATACCTGCAACGCTCCAGTCGAGGTGCTCAAGATTGGTGAAGAATGAAGCATGTCCTTCAAACATCGGCTTGCCGTTCCAAGTAACGAGGAATCCGAAGGGAACGAAGCCTGCAACGCAAGAGATAGCAGCAAGGATGACAAGGGGGAGTGTCATTGTCCAGGGCTGATCGTGGGGAGCGTGGTGAGGGTCATGCACTTTATGCTCTTTCCACCAGAAGATGAGGTAGTAGAGACGGAACATGTAGAATGCTGTGAGTCCTGCCACGAGTGACATCCAGATGTACCACACAATTGAGTGGCCAAAGCAAGCGGTGAGAATCTCATCCTTGGAGAAGAATCCTGCGAAAGGAATGATACCTGCGATTGCAAGGCAGCCAATAAGGAATGTGATATGGGTTATGGGCATGTACTTGCGGAGACCGTGCATCGCCGTGTAGTCGTTTGAACCGATAGCATGGATGAGGGCACCTGCGCAGAGGAAGAGGAGCGCCTTGAACATTGCGTGGGTGAACAGGTGGAACATACCAGCCATGTAACCGAGCCCGTGGTGGAACTCAGGGCGAGCTACGCCGAGAGAAACCATCATGAACGCAATCTGCGAGATTGTGGAGAAAGCGAGGACGCGCTTAATGTCAATCTGCGTGCACGCCACCATAGCGGCATAGAACGCGGTGAGGGCGCCAACAACAACTATTATGTCGAGCGCGGCTGTTTCCATAAGGTAGAGCGGGAAGAGTCGTGCCACGAGGTAAACACCGGCTACAACCATGGTAGCAGCGTGGATGAGCGCGCTGACAGGTGTAGGACCTTCCATAGCATCGGGGAGCCAGATGTGGAGAGGCATCATAGCCGATTTACCCATGCCGCCCATGAAGATGAGGACGAGCGCCCAAGTCATTACAGATGCTCCCATGAACATCGGAGCGGGGCTGTTGGTGAACATCGCCTTGATTCCTTCCGCAGTGGTGAGGCTTACCTGGCTTACGTTGGCAATACCATCAACGGGGGCAGATGTGAGGTCCGCGAAATTGAATGTGCCGGTATAGAAAGACAGGATAAGGATACCGATGAGGAATCCGAGGTCGGCGAATCGGGTAACGATAAACGCTTTCTTGGATGCCGAGACCGCAGAGGGTTTCTTGTAATAGAATCCGATGAGGAGGTAGGATGACGCACCCACAAGCTCCCAGAAGATGTACATCTGGAAAATGTTTGTAGCGACAACGAGACCGAGCATCGAGAAGCTGAAGAGCGAGAGGAAAGCGTAGAATCTCTGGAATCCGTGCTCATACACTCCGTGGTGGTCGCGCATATAGCCGAGACTGTAGAGGTGCACCATGAATGAGATTGTGGGAATCACAATAAGCATCATGGCGGAGATAGGATCGAGGAGGAATCCAAGCCTGATTACAAGCGAATCTGTAAACTGAAGCCATGTGACATTGAACACGGTGTACTGGAGTCTTTCTCCAGCCTGAGTGATGAACTCGGGAGCTCCGCTATAGAAATAGGTCAATGCAGTGATATAAGACAGCACGAGCACTGTACCCATTCCGAGGGTGCCGAGAGTACCGGCGAGTCTGTGGCTCATCTTCATTCCGCAAAGTCCCAGCAAGAGGAACATGAAAAGCGGAATGACCAGTATCAAAAGAGGTAATGTGATGTCCATGGCGCTTTAAAATTTCATTTTAGTTACATCAGTCACATCAATATTCTTGGAAGCCCTGAAAATATTGATGATAATAGCGATTGCAAGCGCGGTTTCAGCTGCAGCGATTGCAATGGCGAAAAGGGTGAAGAACATGCCTTCGAGCTGCCCCGGGAAGAGGTAGCGGTTGAAAACGACGAAGTTGATGTCCACGCTGTTGAGCATGAGCTCAAGTGATATGAGCATAGCAATCATATTCTTGCGTGTAACGAATCCGTAGACCCCGCAGCAGAACATAATCAGCGATGGCACCAAATAATAAATTACTGTAATATCCATAGTGCATTATCTTTTGCGGGCGACAACAACGCCACCGATTATACAAGCGAGAAGGAGAACACTGATGGCTTCAAAGGGGAGAAGATACTGCCCGTGTCCTGTACCCATCAGAGTTTCGCCGATAGTCTTCATGTCGGGATTATCCATAGCTGGGAGGCTTGCAAACATGACCGAACAACGGCTGATGAGCGCGTAGCCGGCGATTACAAGGGTTGCAACTGCAAGAGACAATCCAAGCACTCGTTTGCGGGATACGAGTTTTTCACTGCTGTGTCCCGGGTGTGACGTCAGCAAAATCGAGAAAACGAAAAGCACCACTATACCACCGGCATACACCGCAATCTGAACAGCACCGAGAAACTCGTAGTCGAGCTTGAAGTAGAGTGCGGCAGTTGCAAAGAGCGTAAACAGGAGATATGTTGCGCTACGCAGGATTTTGCGAGTGGTCACAGTGAGTACCGAGAAAACGATAATCGACAGGGCGATTATCACATACATGATGATACTTCCTACTGATTCCATATCTAATGATTAGTTATTATTACCGGTGATTATTTGTTGGGAGAAGTTTCGGGTGTTTCTGTCTTTTCTTCCTTAACTTCAATAGCCTTTGCAGCTTCAGCCTCAGCTTTCTTCGCTGCAGCAGCAGCCTTAGCCGCCGCTATCTTCGCCTCTCTCTCAGCCTGTATTCGCGCAAGCTCTTCGGGTGAAGGAGCGGGCTCCTCTTTTTCGGGGAGATAATTGAGCTTCTTGACGAGTTTGTCCCTTGTGAAAACAGCCTGCTCGAAGTCGTTTGAGAACTGGAGCGCATCCTGCGGACAAGATGTTACGCAAAGCTGGCAGAAAGTGCAGCTGCCGAGGTCATACTGGTACTTGTCTAGCTTGCGTTTCTTTTTTCCGTCGGGAGTATCCACCATTTTAGTGGTAAGCTGAATGGTGCCGTTAGGACAGTTTCTTTCACAGATTCCGCAGGCGATACATTTATGGCGCCCCTCGCTGTCGTATTTGAGTTCGAGTATAGCCCTGAACCGTTCAGGCACCTTCACAGTCTCCCTGTTTTCGGGATACTGCTCAGTAATTTTAGGGGTGATAAATTCCTTACCGGTAACCTGCATGCCTTTGAGAAGGCTTGCTATGCCGGCTCCCAAGGATGAAAAATAGTCTTTTACACTACCCATGGTTTATTATTTGTAATTACTTTTTCGTTTATGTTATTTAATCTGTCCACCGAGAATGTCAAGCAATTCGGTGGTGATGCTTTGCTGTCGTAGTTTATTGTATTCGAGCTGTAACTGTTCGAGAAGCTTGGTCGCATTGTCGTTAGCGCTCTGCATAGCCATTACTCTCGCCGCCTGCTCAGATGCCCTGTTTTCAGTGAAAATATCCTGCATCACGGCAAGCAAGAGCATGGGAAGCGCGGTGTTGAAGATCGCGGAGGCATCCGGCTCGAATATGTAAGGCTTGCAGTTGGACTTCACTCCATCTGCGGCAAATGCATCCTGAGTAACCGGGAGCAGTTGCCCGAAATGAGGCCTCTGGCGGCTTACGCTCTGGAAATTCATATAAAGGTAGTCGACCTTGTCTGTTTCGCCAGCTTCAAACTTGCTGCGCAGGCTGTCGACAAATACCTTCACGCCGGCTCCGGTGGTCTTTGAATCCACTCCCTCCTCAGTTGCGATGGAGACAGTTGCAGAAGCAAGCTTTGAAACTGCCTTAAGCATCTTCTTGCCTATCGGATAAATAGTGACAGGCACATCCTCGCCATAGCGGCTTCTCAAATCAGCCAACTTGGACAACAGGATTTTGAAGATGTTGACATTATATGCTCCGCACAAACCGTCATCCGAACCAAACACCACAATGGTAATATGCCCCACTGCCCTCTCCTGCATGAGCGGTGAAGAGAAATCGGTGTCAGCTCCGAGAAGATTGCCAATCACCTCCTCAATGCGGCTGCGGTACGGCTGAAGCCTTTTGAGGCTTTGCTCGGCTTTGTGCATCTTCGCAGAAGAAATCATCTTCATAGCTCCGGTAATCTTCTGTGAAGAGGCTACCGAACCGATGCGTGCTTTAAGCTCACGAAGTGTTGCCATGCTTAATCAGTGACTGGTTTTCTTATTAGCATTCAGTTATATCTTGCAGCAATTTCCTGTGCAGCAGCAGTAAGTTTGGATGTGATATCGTCGGTAAGCTGTCCCTGCTTGATAAGATCGAGCACATCAGCCTGATGACGCGCGTGAAGGAGCTGCAGGAAGAGCTTTTCAAACTCAGCGACTTTGTCTACCGGCACATTTTCAAGGAGCCCCTTGGTACCGCAGAAGATTACTGCGACCTCTTCCTCAACCGCAAGCGGTTTGTACTGCGGCTGGATGAGTAGACGCTCGTTCTTGCGACCCTTGTCGATAACTCTTGCAGTAACGGGGTCAATATCGCCGCCGAACTTGGTGAACGATTCAAGCTCACGGAACTGCGCCTGGTCAATCTTAAGCGTACCGGCGACTTTTTTCATTGATTTAATCTGTGCGTTACCACCCACACGGGATACGGAAATACCTACGTTGATAGCGGGTCGGATACCTCTGTTGAAAAGCGCGGTTTCAAGGAATATCTGACCGTCGGTGATGGAGATAACGTTTGTGGGGATGTATGCGCTGACGTCACCTGCCTGAGTTTCGATGATAGGAAGCGCTGTGAGTGAACCTCCGCCTTTAACAAGGGGCTTGAGAGGCGCAGGAAGGTCATTCATATTCGCTGCCACCTCCTGATTGTCAATGATTTTAGCGGCACGCTCCAAAAGGCGTGAGTGGAGGTAGAAAATATCACCGGGATATGCCTCACGTCCGGAAGGACGCTTGAGGATAAGCGAAATCTCACGGTATGCTACAGCCTGCTTCGAGAGGTCGTCATAAACGATAAGTGCATCCCTACCGGTATCGCGGAAGTATTCACCGATAGCAACCCCTGCGAAAGGTGAGTAATAGCGCATGGAAGCCGAGTCAGCGGCAGTTGCTGCGACAACAACGGTATAGTCAAGCGCGCCATGCTGCCTGAGAGTTTCTACGGTAGCGGCAACAGAAGATGCTTTCTGACCGATAGCCACATATATGCAATACACAGGCTTGCCGGCCTCGTAATTTCCACGCTGATTGATAATAGTGTCAATAGCAATAGCGGTTTTACCAATCTGGCGGTCACCGATGATAAGCTCACGCTGTCCCCTGCCTATGGGCACCATTGAGTCCACAGCCTTGATACCTGTCTGGAGCGGCTGCTTCACAGGCTGGCGGAAGATAACTCCGGGAGCTTTTCTTTCGAGGGGGAGTCGGATAAGGTCGCCTTCAATCGGTCCCTTACCATCCACCGGCTCACCGAGAACGTTGATAACACGTCCAAGAAGCCCTTCTCCCACGGGGATTGAAGCGATTTCTCCGGTGCGCTTCACGCTCATGCCTTCTGTTACTTTATCGACATTGTCAAGGAGAATCACTCCGACATTGCTTTCTTCAAGGTTGAGCGCCACTCCGGTAACACCGTTTTCAAACTCAACGAGTTCGTTAGCGCACACATTGTCGAGTCCGTAAACGTGTGCCACTCCGTCACCTACTTCAAGGACAGTGCCGGTTTCCTCGAAGGAGACTTTTGAATTGATGTCGGCGAGCTGCTGCTTCAATACTTCTGAAATCTCGCTGGGATTTATCATCGTTATTTGCTTATAAGGTTCAAACGCAATTGCTTTAATTCGTTGGCAACCGATGCATCAAGGCGTTCATTGCCTGTCTGCACGGTGAATCCACCAATCAACTCGGGATTAACCGCCGAAGAGTACTCCATGGTAGCATTCCCAAGATGTGCGGCTATAATATTTTTGAGTCTTTGCTCCGCCTGCGGGTCAAGAGGAGCTGCGGTACACACTTTCACAACTTTTATATTGTTAGCATTCCTGTACACGTCAAGGAATGCGAGCGCGATAGCCCTTGCCGAAGAGAATCGCTTGTTTCGTTGCAGAAGTGTGATAAAATTCGTGAACTCGGTATCATCGGCAGTTGCCCCGGCAGCAGTTTCAAGCAGTTTCTTCTTGTCGGCAGCCGGAACAAAGGGATTTGCAAGAGCTTTCTGAATTTCCGGTTCAATAACAAAGGCATTTGCAAGCGCATTCATAAGGTCATACATCCTCCGTGGTGTACCCGCAGCGGATGCGACCTCATAAATAGCCTTTGCGTATCTTTTAGGAATGAGTCCTTCGTTCATTTCCGGTCAATCAGTTTTGTTTCTCCATGTCATCAAGGAGTGAATCAACAAGTTTTTTCTGCTGTGCCTTGTCTGCCATTTCTCCCTTTACCACTTTTGCAGCGATATCAAGTGCGAAAGCGCTGACTTCGTTACGGACCTGCTTCTATGCCTCTTTTCTTTCCTGAGCTATAGAGACTTTAGCCGCATCCATGACTTTTGC
>CAMWQE010000049.1 GCA_947176335.1 uncultured Porphyromonadaceae bacterium
GGCAATGACTGTGCCGGTAGCCGGAGACCTCGGCAAGAAAACTACATTCATACTTGTCAATGCCGCGCGGATTGCGCTGAGCGTGGCGTTCTTCTTTGTCCCGGTAACTCCTTCCGGCTATTGGTGGATGCTTCTCCTCCAGATCCTCATCTCAGTGCTCACCGGCATAATGAGCCCGCTCGTTTGGTCAATGTATGCCGACGTAAGCGACTATTCCGAACTCAAGAACCACACCGCGTCTACAGGGCTTATCTTCTCTTCATCCTCCATGGCGCAGAAATTCGGCGGCGCTATCGGCGGCGCGGCAGTGCTCTGGCTGCTTGATGCATGCGGCTACATCGCCGGCTCATCGGAGACCGATGGAGCGATAACCCAGACTTCGGGCGCGCTGACCTGCCTGTGGAGGCTTATGACATTCATCCCGGCTGGGGTGAGCCTGCTTGCCATAATCGTGGTGTCTTTCTACCCGCTGACAACCTCCAGAGTGGAAAGCATCGTAGCCGAACTGAAACAGCAGCGTCTCGGCACGGCAAAAAACATTCCGGCGGAAGATGAAATGACCGATTTTGCTAATACAAACAGCTGATGGATTTCCACACCAAACAGATTTTCGCGCAGCAGCTTGAGGAGAACCTCAACAACAATATCCTCCCCTACTGGCTTGAAAAAATGCCGGACGACATCAACGGAGGATTCTATGGGAGACGTGACGGCAACGACACCATGATTGAAGGTGCCGATAAGGGTGCAATAATGAACGCGCGCATCTTATGGACATTTTCCGCCGCATATATCGCCACCGGACGCGCCGACTGCCTCGAAGCGGCGAAAAGGGCGAAGGATTACATTGTCGAGCACTTTATCGACAAGGAGAACGGCGGTGTGTTCTGGGCACTGAATGCCGACGGTACTGTTGCGGATGACAAAAAGCAATTCTACGCTATAGCTTTCACAATATACGGGCTTGCCGAATATTACCGCGCGTGCGGCGATGAAAGCGCACTTGACTTCGCAATCGCTCTTTTCCGAAGCATAGAGAAGCACAGCCGTGACCGTATCAAAGGGGGCTATCGCGAAGCCGCCACAAGAAACTGGGAACCGATTGCCGATATGCGCCTGAGCGAAAAGGATGAGAATTTCAGCAAGACCATGAACACTCATCTGCATATCCTCGAAGCATACACTGCACTGCTGCGGGTATGGCGCACGGAGGAGAGCATCGAGGCGACCCGCTATGCCCTCGAAATAATACTTGACAGGATTGTGGACAAGACCAACGGACACCTCGGGCTATTCTTTGACGATGACTGGAACCGGATGGACGGAGAGAAATCATACGGACATGATATCGAGGCATCATGGCTGATGCTTGAAGCGGCGGAGGTTATAGGCGACGGTGACCTTTACACCCGGACCCTCGCCGCGACACGAAGGATTGCCGATGCTGCACTTGAAGGGCTTTGTTGTGACGGTTCAATGGTGTACGAGCGTCACCGCAACGGAAGCTACGACAATGAAAAGCATTGGTGGGTACAGGCTGAAGCTGTAATAGGCCAGGCGTACCTAAGCCGTTTCCACGGAATCGAGAGCGGTTTTGAGGGCGCATGGCGCACATGGAGCTATATCCGTGAGAACCTCGTTGACAGCGAGAACGGTGAATGGTACTGGAGCCGGATGCCTGACGGAAGCATAAATACACGCGAGGACAAAGCCGGTTTCTGGAAATGCCCCTATCACAACGGACGGATGTGCATGGAAACCCTCCGCGTACTCAAGGATGAGTTATAGTAGAGACAACACCTCTCAAAAATAATAAACGGGCTACCTCGAAACAATATTGCAATAGCGCGTCAGAGGCTTAGATTTCCTCCCATTCCACGTCCACAATCTGCTCTTCGGTAGTGATTTTTACGTCACCTTCGTTCGTGTGGAGTTCTGTGGTGGAATCAATATTTATCTCCTCATACGCCACATATTCACCCATATCCTTGGTGAACACTTTCTTATGCACAGGTTCCTCGGGCTTCTGGCGCTGCTGCTTCTGCTGCGCACGTGCCTGCCCATAGGCATCATTCACCGCTTTTTTATAGCGGCGGAAGAGTAGAAAACCTTTGAAAAGGGGTTTCAGTATTATGAAGAGTAATATTAAAAAAAGTATTGTCAGTATAGACATTTTGCTATGTAATGTGTGTTCTGATTAAACATCCGAACCGCGACACGGTTCATTTTGAACGGCTCACCGCCGACATAACGATGTACAGGAATATTGTCCACGCAAGCCCGGGAAGCCCCTGAAAGATAACGAACAGCACCGCCGCGATAATAAGGAGGTAGCGACGGAAGTTGGAGTGCCAGTCGAAGCTGGAGAACTTGAGTGAGAACATCGGGAGCGGCATCACCATGATGCTGCTGAGAATGAGAATGAGTATAGCAACCGCAAGCGCACCGGGGAAAACATTGGTGTGAATCCACGCAACAGTACCAATCCAGAAGATAGCGTTTGCAGGAACAGGGAGACCGATGAACGATGTAGTCTGCCTGTCGTCAATATTGAATTTTGCCAGCCTCAATCCTGCGAAAAGCACGATGAACAGCGAAGCAAATGCAAAGGGGGAACCGGGCTGGTAGTCATTGATAGTATTGAACATCAACATTGTGGGTGCAAGCCCAAAGCTGATGAGGTCGGATAGGGAGTCAAGCTGCTTGCCAAGTTCCGAGTAAGCATGGAGCAAGCGCGCCATCGCACCATCCATGAAATCAAACAGGGCGGACGCCCCTATAAAAATAAAAGCCCATTGATAGCCCTTAAGTGCGCCAATCGGTTCCTGAACATGGAAAGCCATGATGCAAGCAATTGCTCCACTGAGCAGATTCAGGCAAGTGATGGAGTTGGGTATATTTGCGCGAATCTTACGAAACATTTTGATTCTTAATTATTAGGTCTTAGGCGCGCCACCTCGGTTATGCCACCGGTGGTCTTGTCGCCGATGTTGACAAAGATTTCAGTGCCGAGAGGGAGGAAAATATCTACCCTCGACCCGAATTTGATGAATCCCATGTGCTCTTCAACACTGCATTTCTCACCCGGCTCTGCGTATGTGACAATTCGCCTTGCCACTGCGCCGGCAATCTGCCTGACAAGGATTTCCTGACCGTTTTCGGCGCGAATCAGCACTGTTGAACGCTCATTCTCGGTACTTGACTTTGGAAGGTAAGCGGAAAGGAAACGTCCCGAGTGATGACGAACAAGAAGCACCTCGCCATTGACAGGAAACCAGTTGGCATGCACATTGAACACGGTCATGAACACCGAGAGCTGAATGACATTGCGGTGCAGACATTCGCTCTCATAAACCTCTTCAAGTGCAACCACGGTGCCATCGACCGATGAAACGACTATATCTTTAGGATTACCGGGGAAATGCCTGCGTGGGGAGCGGAAAAAATTAAGCACCAGAAGAAACAGGATACCGGAAATGGAAGAAAATACGATAGGAATTGCCACGGGGCGGATGAACATCCACGCCGAAGCATTGATTACCATAAGCATTAACAGCAAGATAATCAATATATTGGTTCCTTCCCTATGAATTTTTACCTTCATTGCTTCCCTTCAGGTGCTGAAATAGTGTACAAAGATAATATTTTTTTTATAAATAGCGGCTGCAAGAGCGTTATTACACATATATTTATAAAAAATCTCCCTTGACCGGGGATACCGGAAAAGGGAGACTGTAGTAATTGCAGCAGTTATTTTTTGCCGAGATATTTCTCAACCGCCTCAACTATGGCGTTGCCACGGATATTGCGTTCAAGAATAGTGCCGTCCGGTCCGATAAGTATAATCATGGGTATGCCGTCGAAACCATATTTCTGCATAGGGGTTTCTCCGGCACCGATAATCTGGGTCCACTTGTAGCCAAGCTCCGGGAGAGCCTTGAGAGTCCTGTCGGCATTCTCCCATGTTGCGACGCCTACGATTTCAAACCGCTCGTCATTGCCATACTTTTCATACAGGGGCTTCAATGTGCGCTGAGCCTCCATGCGGCACGGCATACACCAGCTTGCCCAGAAATCAACAAGCACATATTTGCCTTTGCCAACATAATCGGACAGCTGCACCAGTTCGCCATCAACGCTTTTTCCGGCAAGGTCGACAAAATGTTTGCCTACAGCGGTTTCACGTTGTGCTTTAAAAATGTCATTAAAATTCTCCGTCACTTTCAGGTCCTTGAGCCTCGGGGTCATTGCGGCATATACCTCATCCCACTCATCGGGCGTAAGAATCCGGCTCTCACTGAAAACCAGTTGCTCTCCGAAACCATCCTGATTTTCAATCATCCCCCGGATAAATTTTTTCTTTAGCTCCGGATAATTTACGCGGATAAACGCCTGCAAAACACTGTCACGCACCTCAGCGCCATTATCCTTATTTGCCGCGCGGATAGAGTCAATGCTGTTGAAATACCTGTCCTGCGCCGCAAGTATGTTTATCATCTTGTCATTAAGCGGAGCACCGGGCTTTGCCTTATGATTGTCGAAGTCAACAACCACCTCATTTTCAAGGATACAGAAAGCATAGACATTGCCATCGTCCTCCTTCCTAATCTCAACAACCGCATCACGCGGATATGTGCCGCTGATGACAAGCTCACCATCCTTTACAGTTCCCGAGGCAATCTTCTTGTTCTGGTCACGGTCAACAACGACAAACACCTCACCCTCGTGATCGGGCAGGCTGCTCTTGATAGTGTAATCCAATGCATACGCATTCGCGCCAATCACGATAGCGCCGATAAAACCAAATAATTTCTTCATTTACACAGTCATTTAGTTAATAACTCCGCAAAGATAATAAAATCCCCCCCCAAAAAAAATATGGTACATCTCCTTACTGAATTTTTATTACCTTTGAGGAAAATATTATTTACAGTGCAAATTAAGTAAGTCATGTATAAAATATATATCGGAGTTGCCGTAATAGCCGCGGTTTTGACAGCAAGCTGCACCAACAGCCGCCCCAAAAGTGATGACCGGCTGCTTATGTTCACCGGAAGCTATGCACCGGCAGACTCAGCAGGGATAAAATGCTACTCCTTTGACCAGGAGACAGGCGAATGGAGCCTGCTAAGCGCAGCAACCGGTGTGAGCAATCCCTCGTTTGTTGCTTTGGACAGTGCTAACCGGCGCCTGTATTCAGTCGGCGAGGATAGCGGAAACAGCAGCACCATGAACCTGTTGACCTACAATGAGGACGGTACGGGACTCGCATTATGCGCCACAGATACCACCGGCGGTGGCGCTCCATGCCATATCATCCTGTCGCCTGACGGTAAACGGGTGCTGACGGCAAATTATATGGGAGGAAGCATAAGCGGCTATGAACTTGATTCGGCGGGATATTTTTGCGGCACACCGCAGATAATAAGGTTCTCCGGCACCGGTCCGGATTCGTTGCGCCAGACCCAGCCGCACCTGCATCAGCTAAGCTTCATTCCCGGCACATCGACCATGCTCGCAAATGACCTCGGCACGGACAAAATATATGTTATACCCGCGCCATATAATGGCGACGGCATGAAGGAGATTGCCATGAAACCGGGCTCAGGACCACGCCACACAACTTTCGATTCCAAAGGCAAACACGCTTATATGATAACTGAGATTTCAGGAGAGATAACGGTGTTTGATGTCGACAGCAACGGGTTGACTCCCAAGCAAACTGTGGTTGCCGATTCACTCGGCGCGGAAGGCAGCGCGGATATCCACCTGTCGCCCGACGATAAGTTTCTCTATGCCTCCAACCGCCTTGCGGGGGACGGAGTAGTGATTTTCAGCGTAAATCCTGAGGACGGGACTCTTGCCCGCATAGGTTTCCAGCCTACCGGCGCACATCCCCGCAATTTCGCACTCACCCCTAACGGCAAATACCTGCTGGTTGCATGCCGCGACACAAATGGCATAGAGATTTATAGCCGTGATGCCGAAACCGGACTGCTTGAACTGCGCAGCTCCATACCCACTTCCCGCCCCACCTGCATAGTATTCGACTGACAATAGCGTTTGATAGATATTAACTTGGTGGAGAAATCAGAGATTACCGTTTACGGAGAGTTATTCCAGACTTTGAATCATTTCTTTGATTACAGATAATTCCACAGTGGAGAAATCCGCTTTGTCGTAGATGTTCATCAGATATACTGTCCCTTCCGCTTCAGCTGTGACAACAGTGTAGGTTATCACCCTTGCACCACCTGATTTGCCACGACCTTTAGAGGTAATTGCCATACGAATTTTGCGAATGCCGGGGCTAAGTTCAACTCCTTGGAAAGGATTTTCCCTAAGGGAAAGAACAAACTCCATCAAGTCGCCCTTAAACGATCTGTGACGTTTCTTGAGTGCCTTTGCCTGACTCTCAAATTCAGCAGTAGTCAAAACCTCAAAGCTCATCAATAAACTCCATTGCGGATTTCACAGGAATTTCGCCAGCCTCCATCTGTTTTACCTGCTTCCAGCTACGACTGATACTTTCAGCAATCTCCGATACATGGTGTTTTTGATTCGGGGAGAGGTTTACTTCCTCACATCCCACACTAACAAGAGCATAAATAACGTTTTTCCGGCGAATAAGAACTTGTTCGCCTGCAGATGCCCGGTCAAAATATGTTGACAGATTTTCCCTATATTCTCTAACTGTAAGTGCTTCCATATCCTTTAATTTTTGATGCAAATATAGTGATAACACAACAATAAAACAAATACGTGTACATAAAAGTGTACACAACGAATCAATTTCCTAACCAAGCAAAAAAATCGCCGGCGGAAAACCGTCGGCGATTTCACTATCATCAAGAATGATTATTTCTGCGCGATGTCGAGCACTTCCACATCAAACACAAGGGTTGAACCGGGAGGAATGCTGCCGGGACCGTTGTTGCCGTAAGCGAGTTTTGCGGGGATGTAGAGGGTGTACTTAGAGCCCTTGTTCATCATCTTAAGACCTTCGCCGAAACCGGGAACAACCTCTGTGATTGCGAAGTTGGCGGGTTCGCCACGGTCAACAGAGCTGTCAAATACAGTGCCGTCAATGAGTTTGCCGGTGTAGTGAACAGTCATTCTGTCGCTTTCGGTAGGCATAGCGCCTGTGCCCTGCTCGATAACCTTGTAAGCGAGTCCTGACTCTGTGGTCTTGATTTCGGGGTCTGCCTTAATCTGTGCTGCGATAAACTCAGCTCCTTTAGCTTCGTTTTCAGCTGCTGCCGCTGCCTGTTCTGCCTGAGCAATCTGAGCAGCCTCCATCTGGCGTGCCTGCATTCTCTCCTGAACCTGACCCATGAGACGCTGCATGTCGTTCATGTCCTGTCCAAGCGCGGTCTGGTTGATTGTGTCCTGAAGGAATGCCTGTGAAAAGTTGCGGAGGAGCTCAGCGCGGTTGATGTCAACACCTGCCTCGGCAAGAGCCTTGAGCTGGCGGGCGAAACCGAGACCGATCTGCACGCCGTACTGGTAAGCCACATCAGATGTGTCTGCCATAAGCACCTCCTTGAAGCCGCGGAGGAAAGATTTCTTCTCAAACTTGGCGAGCTCGTCAACAGGGAGCTGGTCCATGTTCTGGGCAAGCATAGCGCCCTGGCCTCTGCCGAGTGCAACTGTGAGCGAGTCAACAAAAGCCTGGTCTTCGGCAGATGTCTTGGATTCGCTGTTTTTAGCGCAGCCCGTGGGAACGAGTGCGAGTGCAGACATTGCGATTGCAAATAATGTCTTTTTCATACGATTTTTTAATTGTTGATATTAATGAAGTTAGTTATTTGATGTCTATAAGTCTTATATCGAACAGCAACGATGCGCCTCCGGGAATCACTCCGGCAAAACCGTCGCTTCCATATCCAGCCGAGGCGGGCACATATATCTTCGCAGCACCTCCCTTGCCGATTTTCATCAACCCGGAGCGCACACCGGGAGCAAGTGAATCGAAGCTGAGGTCTATCGGTTGTGAACCGGTGCTGTCAAACACCGTGCCGTTGCTCAGAGATGCCTCGTAAACAACCGTCACGGTGCATCCCGGTTGCGGCACAGGCTTCTTGCCCGGCTTTTCAACAACGACCACCACCGAGTCCGGCAGCAGAACCGCCCCTTTCTGCAAGGCTGCCGCCGCCAGGAAAGCCTCCTCTTCCGCAGGGTCGGCTTTATCGGGAATGCCTGAGTTCAGGGAACGCACGAACTGCTCCAATATGTAATTGTTCGCCCGGCTTTCCGTGAATGCAGGCGCCTCCCCCGCAATATATAAGGCGACGATTTCCATCACCTTGGAGGGCTCGACTCCTATGTCAGTGCGGGCGAATTCCCTGCAAGTCCAGTCCATTGCTCTTTTGCCAGTCAGCACGGCAGTGGCATAACCTACAGCGGTGGAGTCTGTTGCCCCTGTAATAAATCCCTGTGCGGCAACTGCCGGAAGGGTTGCGCCCAACTGGGTTGCAAGCGTCGGGTATATGCTCGATGCAAGAGCCTGGTTGACTGAATCCTGACGCGCAGACGCTTTGGAAGGCGCCGGCAGCTCCTCCTGCATGGCAAGATAAGTGTTTGCCTCAACCGCGGTAAACGCAGGGCTCTTTCCGCCGATATACGCTGCAACGATTTCCATCACCTTCGAGGGCTCGACTCCCATCGGGGAATCCGCGAACTCCTTGCTTATCCACTCCATTGCGCCATTGCCGATTATCACTGCGGTGGAATAGCCTGCGGCAGTGGAATCGGTAACACCGGACATGAACCCTATCGCCGCGACTTCCGGGTCTGTGGAGCCGAATTGCGGGGCAAGCATGGCATACAGGCTTGAGGCTACCGCTTCGTTGATGGAATCGCCCTGTTCATGCGCAATTTGGGCGTGAGCTGAAAAAGCCCACACCCATAATGCAAATATCGTTGCTGTCAGCCGTGTCATTAACCTAACACCTTAATCAACTCTACATCAAAGATAAGAGTTGAATCAGGTCCGATAGCGGCACCGGCTCCGGCAGGTCCGTAAGCAAGTGCTGACGGGATGAAGAGACGCCATTTAGCACCCTCCTTCATAAGCTGGAGAGCCTCAACCCATCCGGGGATAACCTGGGTAACGCCGAATGTAGCGGGCTCGCCGCGCTCAACGGAGCTGTCAAACACTGTGCCGTCAATCAGTTTGCCGGTATAGTGCACCATCACCCTGTCAGTGGGCTTGGGCATACGGCCTGTGCCCTCTTCAATCACCTCATACTGGAGGCCAGATGCGGTTGTCTTCACCTCGGGGCGCTTGCCGTTCTCTGCAAGGAAAGCCTCCCCTGCCGCTTTGTTGACCTTGCCCATTTCGGCTGCCGCCGCACGCTGCTTCTCCTCCATTTCGGTGAAGAACTTGCGTATCTCTTCCTTAGCCTCATCGTAGGTCATACGGGGAGTCTCGCCGGAAAAAACGGCCGCAACTCCGTCGGCAAAGTCTTTAACATCGATTTTTTCGATTCCGCTGCTGCGGAAATTGTTGCCCATGCTCAATCCGAGAGCATAGCTGATACGGTCTAATTCTTTATTTTCCATCTGATTCGCTATTTTGCGTTATGTTATATATCTCAGTTGGCTGTTCAGGGTGCAAAGGTATTGCAAATATCTCTGTTAGTGGTAATAAAATATCAAAAAAATCTTAACACTCCAACAGGGAAGCAATATTCTCCGCTCTCTTGCCTTGTATTAATATAACACTCCATCAGGCATATAGTTAGAACCGACCCCGATTTTTTGCCCGCATAAGGCAAAACAAATTTGCGACATTCAGCGCAAACACCTATTTTTGTGAAAAACTACATTATATGAGAAGCAAATACAACAGAGTGCTGCTGAAACTCAGCGGCGAATCGCTTGCAGGGGCAAAAGGTACCGGCATCGACACAGTGCGCCTCGGCGAATACGCGCGCCAGATAAAGGAGATTGCCGCCGGCGGCGTGCAGGTAGCAATTGTTATAGGCGGAGGAAATATTTTCCGCGGGCTCAGCGGCGCGGCAAAAGGATTTGACCGCGTGAAAGGTGACCAGATGGGAATGCTTGCCACAGTCATCAACTCCCTCGCCCTCAGCTCCGCTCTCGAAGCGGAGGGTCAGCCCGCAAAGGTGTTTACCGCAATAAATATGTTCCCCGTCGGAGAGCATTACAGCAAATGGAAGGCTATCGAGGCGCTGAAAGCCGGAGCGGTGGCAATTATCGCCGGAGGCACAGGTAACCCGTTCTTTACCACCGACACCGGAAGCGCCCTCAGAGGCATAGAGGTGGAAGCGGACGTGATGCTCAAAGGCACGAGGGTAGACGGCATTTACACCGCTGACCCGGAGAAAGACCCCACAGCGACCAAATTCAACGAGATTACATACGACGAAGTGTACACCCGCGGTCTCAAAGTCATGGACCTCACCGCTACCGCACTCTGCAAGGAAAACGGTCTGCCCATAGTGGTGTTTGACATGGACACCCCCGGCAACCTCGCCAAGGTGATAACCGGAGAGCCTATCGGCACTCTCGTGTACTGATATATTTAAGGAGAAAAACAAAAAATCATATAATTATGGAAGTAAAAGATTATCTTACCCCCGCCGAGGATAAAATGGAACTCGCGGTGGCTTATCTTGACGAAGCTCTTGCCCACATCCGCGCAGGCAAGGCAAACCCGAAAATCATCGATGGCATCAGGGTTGAGTACTACGGCGGCATGGTGCCCGTCAGCCAGGTTGCGAATGTAGCGGTGCCCGATGCACGCACAATCACCATCACCCCCTGGGAGAAACAGATGTTCAAGGTAATTGAAAAAGCTATTATCAACTCGGAGCTTGGCATCACCCCGGAGAACAACGGCGAGGTTATCCGCCTCTCTATCCCCCCGCTCACCGAGGAGCGCCGCAAGCAGCTTGTGAAACAGAGCAAGGCGGAAGCGGAGCAGGCGAAAGTGTCTGTGCGCAACGCACGCCGCGATGCCATCGACGGGCTCAAGAAAGCCGTCAAGCAGGGAATGCCCGAAGATGTGGAGAAAGATGCCGAAGGAACTGTGCAGAAGCTCCACGACAAATACCTCAAACGCATCGATGATATCTTCGCTGCAAAGGAAAAAGAAATCCTGACCGTGTAAGCTTTTTACCGCACACGCAAACGACACGGGGAGGGTGAGCATGGCGCTCATCCTCCCCGCTTGCTATATTGAAAACTGAAATTTTGATACAGCGGAATATAGGGTTAAAATCAGGACGCAATTATCAGTTTCTCAATTTTTTTGCCTATTTTTGCGCCCGCAGACCGCTCTGAAGCCCCCGGTCCGGGGATTGAGGGCGGGAAGTAGACATACTTAGAAAGCGTTTATCCGCGCTGATTCTTGACACTCTGAAATGTCTCGCAAACTTTCATATTCTTGTCAAGGGTTGAGCAACGGTAGATGCCCGTGGATATGTAATTATCTTGCATCCGGCATGGTATTTCGGGAGAAATACAGCCGGACGCACTGATTGCATATACTTGCGTGGGCTTCTGCGTTGCCGTCCGACAAGAATAGGGCAATGCGAGAAGCCTCAGAGTGTAGGACGGTA
>CAMWQE010000050.1 GCA_947176335.1 uncultured Porphyromonadaceae bacterium
CTCCCGAAAATGACAACCACTACATGGTCCGTCTGCGCCGTGAGCTCAACGACCGATGCACCCGCATCAGGGAGCAGCTCGCCCAGATGCCCCCGAAGCATGACATTGCCGAGGCTGAATGGAATGAACTCCTCGCACGCACCGCGTAAGGCATAATCGGCAGCCGCTGTGCTATCGTATTGAAATATTTAGTACCTTTGCGGTTGCTCATGGTGCGCAATGCACTTTCGGGCATGATAAGATAACCAATGAAACTGAGAGGGCAAGACATATTCCGACTCTGCTGCATCACGCTTCTATGGCTGGCGTTGTGCTACTTGGTGGTGTCGACCCAGAGGTTCAACCTCCGTGTCGCCTTTATCCTCGTAGCGTCCGGAATAATAGTGTTCGTGCCTCTATATAAGAAGTATGTTCGCTCAAAAGACAATGACAACTCTTCAAGTTCAAGCAGATGAGTCTGTTCATAAGCCGGATGCGAAGCTGTATCCGCTGTTGAGCTCGATTAATTCGCCGGAGGACCTGCGCAAGCTGCCGGTGGATGCTTTGGGAGGTGTGTGCGTCGACATCCGCCGTTTCCTCATAGACAGCCTTTCTTCAAATCCCGGGCATTTTGCCTCAAGCATGGGCGCTGTGGAGCTGACTGTCGCCTTGCACTATGTATTCAATACTCCTTACGATCGCATCGTGTGGGATGTGGGACATCAGGCTTACGGTCACAAGCTGCTGACAGGCAGGGCAGAGCGTTTCCACACTAACCGCAAGCTCGGTGGCCTCAGCGGTTTTCCGAATCCGGATGAAAGCGAGTATGACACCTTTACGGCGGGACACGCGTCCAATTCCATCTCCGCCGCGCTCGGCATGGCTGCGGCAAGCGCGTTGAAAAAGGAGGAGCCGCCACGCCATGTGGTTGCCGTCATCGGTGACGCTTCTATCAGCGGCGGACTCGCCTTCGAGGGATTGAATAATGCCGCCAATACCAACAGCAACCTGCTCATCATACTCAACGACAACGATATGTCGATTGACCGTAACGTTGGGTCCCTGAACTCGTACCTCGCTCATCTCACCGCGTCGAAAAGTTACAACAATTTCCGCTACAAGTTGGCAAAGTTGGCAAGACGCATAGGATTGGTTACCGAGAGCGGCAAGGGGCGCATACAAAGGTTCAACAATAGCCTCAAATCGCTTATTACCAAGGAGCAGAATATTTTTGAGGGACTGAATATAAGGTATTTCGGACCATTTGACGGTCATGATTTGCCGAGAATCATAAGGGTTCTGAACGATATCAAGGATATACCCGGACCGAGGTTGCTGCATCTGCGCACAGTCAAGGGCAAAGGCTTCGCGCCTGCGGAGAATGACCCTGCGCCGTGGCATGCCCCCGGATGCTTCGACCCGGAGAGCGGGGAGCGCAAAGGGGAGGCGGATGACAAGCATAACCCCAAGTTCCAGAATGTATTCGGCTCTACCCTCAAAGAGCTTGCACTTAAAAATGACCGCATTGTAGGCATTACCGCCGCAATGTCCTCCGGCACCTCCATGAGCATGGTGCAGGAGGTGTTGCCGGACAGGGTGTTTGATGTAGGCATCTCCGAGGGCCACGCTGTCACCTTTGCCGGCGGTCTTGCAAAAGAGGGGATGCTGCCGTTTGTCGCAATATATTCCGCTTTCATCCAGAGGGCATACGACAATATTATCCATGACGTTGCCGTGCAATCACTTCCTGTTACCTTCTGCATTGACCGCGCCGGGCTTGTAGGGGAGGACGGAGTGACGCACCACGGCGTTCTTGATCTTGCCTATATGCGCGCTATTCCCGGCATGCTTGTTGCCGCCCCGCGCGATGCAGATACACTGCGCTCCTTGCTCTACACCGCGCAGTTGCCGGAGCGAAAGGGCGCATGGGCAATCCGTTATCCCCGCGGACGCGGGCGTTGTGAAAATCCCGATGCGCCGCTTACACCTATAGCGATAGGGAAAGGGGAGCAGCTGCGCGAGGGCACTGATGTGAGCGTGCTGAGCATCGGGGCTATTGCCTCTGAGGTGAAAAAAGGGCTTGACCTCGCAGCCCGAAGAGGCATAAGCGCGAGCCATTACGATATGATTTTCCTGAAACCGCTTGACGAGGAAATACTCCGGAAAGTTGCCGGGGCGGGCAAGCCGATAGTGACAGTCGAGGACGGCACTGTTGAGGGTGGACTCGGAGGCGCTGTGCTTGAATGGCTGAGTGCCAACGGATATACAATTCCGGTGACCCGTATCGGAGTGCCCGATGCCTTTGTGCCGCAGGGCAAGGTTCCGCAGCTGTTCAAGCTGTGCGGCATGGATGCCGAAGCTATTGCGGATGCGGTTGTCAAGGCTGGAAAGGAGGGTGTTGGGAAATGAAGATTGTCATTGCCGGTGCCGGGGAGGTCGGTTCACATCTTGCAAAGCTGCTGTCACGCGAGGAGCAGGACATTATCCTTATAGATAAGGATGCTGACAAGCTCGCCGCCATTGATGCCAACTATAACCTGATGACAATGACCGGTTCGCCTATGTCATTCCACGTCCTCAAAGATGCCGGGGTGGAGCATTGTGACCTTTTTATCGCCGTCACCCCTTTTGAAACAAACAATGTAATCGCCGCATCGGTGGCGAAGAGCCTCGGGGCGCATAAGACCGTCGCGCGAATCGACAACTATGAGTTTATGGAGCGTGAGCATGCGGAGTTCTTCTCCCGCATGGGCGTTAACAAGCTCATCTATCCTGAGTACCTTGCCGCTAAAGAGATTATGACTTCTCTTGAAAGGACATGGGTGCGTACATGGTTTGAGATTCACAACGGCGAGCTGATTGTTGTCGGTGTAAAGATTCGTGACGCTAATGCCGAACTGTGCGGTATGCAGCTCAAACAGCTTGCAATGCAGCAGCACTTCTTCCATGTTGCGGCAATCCGCCGCTCGCATGAAACCATTATCCCCCGTGGTGACGATATTATCCGCCTTAATGACATACTGTACTTCACCACTACCCGCGACCACCTTGATTCTATCCGCGAGATGTGCGGCAAGCGGCAGGAGGAGATAAAAAAGGTGCTCATCATGGGTGGCAGCCGCATAGCCATCCGCCTTGTTGCGCTTGGCGGAAGCAAATACAAGTTCAAGATTATAGATATAGACCGTGCACAGTGCGAAAAGCTGTGTGAAAGATGCGCCGGTGCGCGCATCGTCCATGGTGATGCAAGAGATATCGACACCCTTATAGAGGAGGGTATTGACGATATGGATGCCTTTATCGCGCTGACCGACAGCTCCGAGACAAATATTCTTGCCTCCCTCTCCGCAAAGGAGCATGGAGTTAGCAAGACTATTGCCGAGGTCGAGGATTTGCAGTTCATTTCCGCCGCGGAAAACCTGAACATAGGCACTGTAATCAATAAAAAGCTGCTCGCGTCAAGCAACATTTTCCAGATTCTGCTTGACACAGACTCATCCTCCTCCAAATTCATGGCGCTTGCCGATGCCGATGTTGCCGAAATCGAAGTCAAGCCCAAATCCAAGATTACCAAAGCGCCTGTGAAGGATTTGAACCTGAGCAGGGACATGACCATCGCCGGACTTATCCGTGATGGCAAAGGTATGCTCGTAAGCGGTAATACTCTCATCCAGCCGGGCGACAGGGTGGTTGTGTTCTGCCTCGCGGGTGCTATTCACAAGATTGAGCGTTTGTTCGGCTGATGCTATGGCTACTAAGCGGTTTGACATAAACTATCCGATGGTTCTCAGGGTCATAGGCTGGCTTCTCATGATAGAAGCTGGCTTCCTGCTGTTTCCTACAGCTACCTGTTTGATTTATGGGGAGATGGATGATTTCACCGCTTTTGCAATAAGTACGGCTGTAACTTTCGTCGCCGGTGCGGGCATGACTTTCGGTATCCATCCGGCGAGGCATGACATGGCTAAGCGTGAAGGATTCCTGCTCACCGCATGCGTGTGGATATTCTTCACTGTTTTCGGGATGCTCCCGTTTATGCTCGGGGCTGATACCCTCTCGCTCAGCGACGCCTTTTTTGAGGGCATGAGCGGGTTCACCACTACCGGGGCGACTGTCCTTGACTCGGTGGAGCATCTTTCCCACGGCATACTTCTCTGGCGCTGTCTTATGCAGTGGATTGGAGGCATGGGAATAATCCTTTTCACCCTCGCCGTGTTGCCGATGCTCAACTCAAGGGGAGGGATGCAGATGTTCAATGCGGAGGTCACCGGAATTACCCATGACAAAATCCGTCCTCGTATATCACAGACAGCTAAAGGATTGTGGGGAGTCTACTTTGCTCTTACGGCGGCTCTGACCCTCCTCCTGTGGGTCGGACCTATGGATTTTTTTGACAGTCTTTGCCATGCGTTCTCCTCCATATCCACCGGCGGCTATTCAACCCGCGATGAAAGCGTAGGCGCATGGCAGTCGGCATATATCACCGGAATCATAACTGTGTTCATGTTTCTTGGCGGTGTCAATTTCGCGCTTCTGTTCAAGGCGGCTCAGGGCAATTTCAAATCCCTGTGGCGTAATGATGTGTTCCGCGCATACATATTTATTATTGTATGCGCTTATATAATGTTTGTAATCGCATTGCTTTGCAGGGGTCTTTATAACGGAATAGCATCGGTGACACTTGACCCGCTGTTCCAGATAATATCCACTATATCATCCACCGGTCTCACGGCAAACAATTTCGAGGAATGGGGCACATTTATCCTCTCCCTCATCTTTATCCTGATGTTTTTCGGCGCTTGTGCGGGTTCGACCAGTGGCGGGGCAAAGATAGACCGTATGCTCTATCTCCTTAAAAACACTCGCAATGAATTGTACCGTTGCCTGCATCCCTCGGCAATCCTCAGTGTCAGGGTCAATGGCAGGGTGATTCCGTCCGACATTGTCAATAAGGTAATCGCTTTCCTCTGCATCTATGTGATGGTCATTGCGGTAGGAGCTATAGTGCTCACCGCTCTGGATGTTCCGCTTGTCGATGCGTTTTTCTCCTCCTTTTCCTGCGTGAGCAATACCGGGCTGGGCTCGGGGGTTACAGGTTACGGTGAAAATTACACAGCAGTACCTGATGCCGGCAAATGGATTCTCTCTTTGCTCATGCTCATTGGCCGTCTGGAGCTCTTCACTGTACTGATTCTATTTACTCCGAGCTTCTGGCGTAAATGACAGTTAAATAGAGTTAGGGTAAGTTTAAGCCTCTTTCAAAGTCCCTCGAAAATGAGTAACTTTGCAAGCTATGGCTAAAAAAATCACAGAAACAAAATATAAATCCGACTCCGAAGGCGCTATAAGCGCAAAAGGGGTTAAAGTCAATAATCTTAAGAGCGTTGATGTCGAGATTGAACGCGGGGCTATGACGGTTGTCACTGGAGTGAGTGGCAGCGGTAAATCAAGCCTTGCGTTTGATACTTTTTATGCTGAAGGTCAGCGACGGTATGTCGAGAGCCTCAGCTCCTATGCGAGGCAGTTCCTCGGCAGGATGCCTAAACCTGAGGCGGAATGGATTAAGGGTCTCCCCCCTGCGGTGGCTATCGAGCAGAAAGTCACTACCCGCAATCCCCGGAGCACAGTTGGCACCGCAACCGAGATTTACGATTATCTCCGCTTGCTTTACGGCAGAATCGGGCGTACATACTCTCCTGTTTCCGGTGCGGAAGTCAAGAAACACACCGTTGAGGATGTTGTCGATACCTTATACTCTTTTCCGGAGGGAACACGCTATGCCGTCACAGCTCCGGTGACTATGCCGGAGAAAAGGCGCCTTGTCACCCAGCTGGACGTATACTCTAAAGGCGGCTACAGCAGAATGCTTCGTGACGGTGAGTTCCTCGACATTAACGAGCTTATCCAATTGCAGGAAACCGATGTCTCGGGCTTGGAACTTGTTGTGGATCGCAGCATGGTGATGGATGATGCCGATGAGCGGAGCCGTCTTGCCGAAAGTGCCGAAGCGGCATTCTTTGAAGGGCACGGAGTTTTGAACCTATGGGTTTGGGTCAAGGGCGAGGAGCCACGCAAATTGGAGTTCTCAAAAAAATTTGAGGCGGACGGCATTGAGTTTGTCGAACCTTCGGAAATGATGTTCAATTTCAATAATCCTTATGGCGCGTGCCCTGTGTGTGAAGGGCTCGGGCAGGTTGAGGGGATTGACGAGCGTAAGGTGATTCCCGACTCTACCCGAAGCGTCTATGATGGTGCTGTCGCTCCCTGGCGTGGAGAAAAACTCGGATTGTGGCGTCAGGAGCTTATTGCTGTTGCCGATTCTGTCGGTTTTCCTATCCACCGCCCGTATAATGAACTTACCCGCGCTCAGAAAGATTTCCTGTGGCATGGCGGAAGAGGCTTTGAGGGGATAGACGGATTTTTCCGCATGGTGGACGCTAACCGCCACAAGGTGCAGTACAGTGTTATAAAAGCTCGTTACCGCGGGCGCACAACCTGCATGGAGTGTCACGGCTCACGATTGAGGAAAGACACGGAATATGTGAAGATTGCCGGCAAAAACATCAGCGAGCTCTGCGAAATGCCGATTGACCGTCTGTCGGATTTCTTTGAAAACCTGAAACTTGATGCTAATGATGCAAAGATTGCCAAAAGGATTCTTACAGAAATAAAATCACGTCTTTCATACATGAAGGATGTCGGACTCGGCTATCTTACCCTCAGTCGTCGTGCCGCATCCCTTTCAGGAGGAGAGAGCCAGCGAATCAACCTTGCCACCTCCCTCGGTAGTCCGCTAATGGGTTCGATGTATATTCTTGATGAGCCGAGTATCGGGCTGCATCCACGTGACACCGGCAGGCTTGTGAATGTGATGCACAAACTGCGCGATGCCGGTAACACAGTCATTGTGGTGGAGCATGACGAGGATATAATGCGTGCCGCTGACAATATTATTGATGTAGGTCCCGATGCCGGTAGCCTCGGAGGAGAAATAGTGTGGTCCGGCAAAGTCAGTGATATAGATTCCTCAACTCCCGGACACACCGCCGAGTTTCTTACCGGACGTGATTCAATTCCAGTGCCCGCTTCCCGCCGCAAATGGCGTGATTACATAGAGATTAAGGGGGCGAGAGAAAATAATCTTAAGAATATTGATGTCAAGTTTCCTCTTGGTGTCATGACCGCTGTTACCGGAGTGAGCGGCAGCGGCAAGTCCACACTTGTCCGCTCGATACTTTATCCGGCTCTTCTCGCGCAGCTCGACATTGCTCCGAGCGGCGACAAGCGCATGACCGGGGAATTTGGCGCGATAACAGGAGACCTTTCACGCATCACTGGGGTTGAACTTGTCGACCAGAATCCCCTCGGGCGCTCTTCACGCTCCAATCCCGCTACTTACATGAAGGCGTTTGATGAAATCCGGCGACTTTTTTCTGAACAGCAGATGTCGAAGCAAATGGGATTCAAACCGGGATATTTCAGCTTCAACGCCGAGGGTGGACGCTGCGAGGAATGCAAAGGGGAGGGCACGCTCACGATTGAGATGCAGTTTATGGCAGATATCAGTATGGTGTGTCCCGAATGTGGCGGCAAGAGGTATAAACGCGAGGTGCTTGAAGTGCTGTATCGTGGCAAAAGCATTTCCGATGTGCTTGACATGACTGTTGCTGAGGCGCTTGAATTTTTCGGTTCAGCTCCCGATTCCGCGCTTACTGAGAAAAAGATAGTCAAGCTTCTACGTCCTCTCTATGACGTCGGCCTCGGATATGTGAGGTTAGGGCAGAGCACATCTACTCTTTCAGGCGGTGAGAGCCAGAGGCTTAAACTTGCCGGATATTTCGCTTCCGAAAAGCTCCGTCCCACCGTATTTATCCTTGATGAACCTACAACCGGGCTGCATTCGGCTGATATTTCACGTCTCATGCAGTCACTCAATTCCCTTGTTTCAAGAGGGCACACCGTTATTGTCATCGAGCACAACCTTGATGTGATAAAATCGGCGGATTATGTCATAGATCTTGGCCCGGAGGGTGGCGATGCCGGTGGAAATATCGTTGCCGCAGGAACACCTGAAGAGGTTGCGGCAAATCCTGATTCGCTTACCGGAAAATATCTTGTTCCAAAACTAAACCCCTGAGCCTTTGTGAGTGTTGTTTAGTTGTATAATCAACGAAAACATCACATCATGGCTAAAAACATATCAGGCAATTCATCGCGTCAGCGCATTGTTATCATAGGCGGAGGTTTCGCCGGGCTCAACCTTGCAAAAAAGTTGGATAAGAAGAAATTTGAGGTAATTCTTGTGGATGCAAACAATTACCACTCCTTCCCGCCGCTTTTTTACCAGATTGCAAGCAGCGGCCTTGACCCATCCAGCATCTCTTTCCCTTTCAGAAGGGAAATGCGCAAGGGCAGTGTTAAAGGCGTTGAGTTCCAGATGGGTAAGGTAGAGACTATTGACTTTGACCGTAAGGAAATCACAACCCAGTACGATACATTGCATTATGATATCCTTGTTGTTGCGGCAGGAACTACCAATAATTTCTTCGGTAATCCCGATTTGATTAAGAGCGTCTACACAATCAAGTCCGTTCCCGAAGCAATAAGGTGCCGTGATGAGATTCTTGAGCGTATGGAGTGCGCCACCATCACCGATGACCCGGAAGTGCGCAGAAAACTACTCAGTTTCACCGTCATAGGCGGTGGACCTACAGGTGTTGAGATAGCCGGGGCTCTTGGTGAGATGAAGCGTTATATCCTTCCCCGCGAATATCCGACAATCTCTCCGGACGAATTGAAAATCACCCTGATAGAAGGTAGCAGCCGTCTGCTTGGCGCAATGAGTCCGGAATCATCCGCAAAAGCTGAGAAATACCTCGGTGAGCTTATGGTGGATGTGAAACTCAACCAGTTGATGAAGTCCTATGAGGACGGTGTTGTCACTTTGGGCGACGGCACTCAGTTCAATGCCGGCATGGTGATATGGACTGCAGGAATCACCGCGCAGAAATTTGAGATGCGCGGCACTGTTCCGCCGCTTGACCGCTCCGGTCGTTTTACCGTTGACAGAACTTGCGCGGTTACAGGCACCAAAGACCTTTATGCACTTGGAGATATAGCTTTCATGCCCACAGAGGAGAGTCCCAAAGGCTTACCGCAGCTTGCACAGGTCGCTATCCAGCAGGCGCATCACCTTGCTAAGGAGCTTAATAAAGGTAATTTTTCAGAATTTAAGTATAACGACAAAGGCTCTATGGCAACTGTGGGAAGAAACCTTGCCGTCGCCGATTTGCCGCACATGCATCTGTCAGGATTCGTTGCTTGGCTTACATGGATGTTCATCCACCTGATTTCCATTCTCGGAATGAGAAATAAACTCACAGTGCTCATTACCTGGATTTGGGCATACTGTTCATATCCGACATCGCTCCGCCTGATTATGTCACCGTCACGCTATCCGCTCAAATCCAACCGCCGCGACGGCTTAGTGTGAGGCGGGGAGAGGGAATGCTTTTGCCGCCTGTGAGTGTTGCAGCGGTCTGGGTATATGGTATTTTTTCCCGTCCTTGATGAGATATGAGCCGGTCTGATGAAAGGAGAAGGGTACATTTGCATTCATGCATTGTTCACGAATGTCTATTACCCAATTGAAATCAAGTGGACGGGCATACTTCCCTGATTCACCCCCTACTGTCACTTCTTCAATGTGTTCATTGTCAAGCCAAGGTGTCAAGTATAAGCACAACGCGAAAGACATTGAAGTGTACCTCTGACATCACAGCAATGATTCTGGCGTATGTGCTGTCATTCGGATATACTGCTATAGGCATAGAAAGAATCGGCTGAGTATGCTCGGTGTTTTCGACACGGAACATCTCAGCCGGAGTTGTTTTCCAAGGTAGCCACGTATACGCACGGCGCCATGGAATATGGCTCGTCGTAAGTTCGTGTCGTTATAATTTGCTTAATTTGCCTTTAGTCTGAACTCGCGCGGTGTAATACCAACCTGTTTCTTAAAGAACCGCAGGAAATGCTGAGGATGTTGAAATCCGAGTTGCATAGAGACGCTTTTTGTTGTCAGCTCGGGGGATAACAGCAGTTGCTTAGCTTTTGATGTCATTTTCAATTGAATATATTCCTGCGCTGTCTTGCCTGTCTCAGCTTTAACAAGATCACCGAAATAGTTGGGGGATAGGCAAACTTTCTCTGCGAAATATTTCACGGTCGGTATGCCGTATCTTTCAGCCTGACCATCATTGAGATATGCGTCAAGTAGTTTTTCAAATCGGCTTATAACTGATATATTTATCTCTTCGCGTGTTATGAATTGTCTTTCGTAATATCTCAGACAATAGTTGAGCAAAATCTCAATATTTGAAACGATAAGGGGCTTGGAGAACTTATCTATGGAATGTTGCAACTCGCGTTGTATCTCCTCCATATATCGGGAAATGGTTGCACATTCTTCCTCAGATAAAATCAAAGCCTCATTGGAGGAGTAAGAAAAGAATGAATAATTGTTTATCCCTTTTTCAAGATTTGTTCGTGCAAGAAGTTCGGGGCTAAATAATAATCCTATCGCCTCTGGAATTATCCCTTCATCGGTTCGCTCGATCTCAACAGTCTGTCCCGGAGCAAAGCTAATCACAGTATTTCCATCAAAATCATACTTTGTCCTACCATAGTTTATGGTGCAGCCGGTTGTCTTCTTTAGGAATAAGGCGTAGAAACCATAACGCATGATATGATGCACCTTGTGATTATTCTCAGAATTGAAATTTACAATAGCCACCAACGGATGTCGGGTATCAAAACCGAAGAACCTATTGAAATTTTCTATCGTGTCAGCTTCAAAAACTTCCATAGTAAATCGTATGATTTAATATGCAAAGATAACGAAATTTCATGAGATGGTGAAGAGAATCAAGTCACTTCTGTAATTCGGGTAACTTTAGCATTAATTTGGGTAGTCACTTGATTGCCTGAATTTAAGATTCCGTAATTGGGGTAATTTTATACGTAACAGAGGTATCCTAATATGTCGGCTGAAATTGTTAATATTGCAAACGAAAATGAAATAAGATATGAAAACTATAAAATTTTCAGACAATACCGAACTTTGCTCCTTGGGCCAAGGTACCTGGAATATGGGTAGGAATCCACTCAAACGCAAGCAGGAAACCGAGGCTCTGTTAACAGGCATTGACCTCGGAATGACAATGGTAGACACAGCGGAAATGTATGCCAACGAAGAATTTGTCGGTAAAGTCATTGAACATATCCGCAACAAGGTGTTCCTTGTCAGCAAAGTGCTTCCGGAGAATGCAAGTGTTGAGGGCACTATCCGTGCCTGCGAGAATAGCCTGCGAAAACTCCGTACAGATAGGCTCGACCTCTATCTGCTTCATTGGAAAGGTTCGCACCCGTTTGAAGATACAATCGAGGCAATGA
>CAMWQE010000051.1 GCA_947176335.1 uncultured Porphyromonadaceae bacterium
GTTTATGATGAAGACGGCGAGCCTCTGCCGGGTGAGTCTGTCTTTGTTGAAGGTAGTACAACCGGAGCGTCAACAAATGTTGACGGAAAATTCTCCATTCCGAATGTAAAAGTCGGAACCACAATTAAAATTTCTTATGTTGGCTATGTTCCACAGTCTATTGTTTGGGACGGAAAGCCTGTAACAGTAACTCTCCAGCCTACTGACGATACTCTCGATGAAGTTGTCATTGTAGGTTTCGGTACACAGAAAAGAGTCGACCTCACCGGTCCCGTTGACCAGGTGAAAATGACTGAGGTTCTCGGTGACCGTCCTGTTATCAACGCTGCTGCCGCACTTCAGGGTGCTATGCCGGGTCTTATGATTTCAGGTGGTTCAAACCAGCAGCAGTCCAAGAGTATCAATATCCGTGGTGACCTTTCTCTTAATGGTGGTGGTCCGCTTATCCTTATTGATAATGTTGAAGGTAGCATCAACCAGCTCAACCCTGATGATATTGAAACAGTGACTGTCCTCAAGGACGCCTCTTCAGCTGCTATCTATGGTGCGCGTGCAGCAGGTGGTGTTGTGCTTATCACAACCAAGAAACCCAACAAGGATACACGCTTCAATGTCACCTACGGATTCTCTCAAGCTTGGGAAAAATCAATCAATCGTCCGGAGCAGGCATCGCTCCTTGATTATATCACTGCTTACCGCGAGGCAAATTATTCAAGCCAGTATTGGGCTGGTAACGGTAATCTTGACACATGGGAGGAACTCATCGGTCAGTACCGTGCCGGAACTCTTGAAGGGGTGACAGACAACGGTATTTATAAGCACACCGACGGCAGAATCTATTACCTCAGCGAAAGCGATATCCAGGGTTCTATCCTTGGCACAGGTGCGATGACAAACCACAACATATCCATGTCTGGTGGCACAGACCGTCTCCGTTTCCGTATGTCTGGCAACTATAGCCGAAACAATGGTCCCCTTGTTACAGACAAAGACCTATTTGTACGCAAGGCTATTTCATCTTACATCTCTGCGGATATTACCAAATGGTTTACTCAGGAACTCAGTATGTTCTATACCCACCGCCGCATCACTGACCTTTCAACCAATATCCGTGACCCGTACGCAACCCGTCTTATCTCATGGTATCCTGTGAAAGGTTACATGCCCGCGGAGTATCTCACAAATGCTACCGAGGATTTGATTATTGACTCGCCGTACAATTCACTTATGGTGGGTGAAAGATCCAATACTACATATTCTACTCCCCGTATCCAGACCAAGACTATCATCACTCCCTTGAAGAACTGGACAATCACAGGCGAATACACCTATGACCAGTCAAACTGGCAGTATAAGAACTACACCAGCCTGCTTCACTATGCTGACGTTCAGCTTGCTGAGAAAACATCTCCTGTAGATCCCACCAAAGACTATTATACTATCCAGAGTTCTGTAACAAAGTACAATGCTTTGAACCTTTATACAAACTACCAGTTTGATCTCGGCAAAAACAACTTCGCTGTCATGCTCGGTTTCAACCAGGAGAGCTACAACTATGCAAGGGTGAATACAGGTGTTTACGGGCAGGCTGTAATCACTGTTCCCTCTTTCCAGGGTGGTACTGGTGAAAAAGTAATAAAAGATGAATACAGTGAATACACAATCCGTGGCGGTTTCGGTCGTATCAGTTATAACTTTGATGACCGCTACCTCCTTCAGGTAAGTGCCCGCTATGACGGTTCATCAAAATTCCCCAAAAAGAATCGTTACGGCTTCTTCCCCTCTGTTTCAGCCGCATGGCGTATTGGTCAGGAGAAATTCATGGAAAGCACCCGTGGCTGGCTCAATGAGCTTAAGCCCCGTGTTTCTTATGGTTCTATCGGTAACCAGAATATTGACCCCTATGGATTTGTCGCTGGCATGACAATTGGTGAGAGCAACGTATGGCTCAATAACGGGGAAAAAGTTACTGTTATCGGAATGCCCGGACTTGTTCGAGGCAACTTTACATGGGAAACTGTGAAGACACTTGACTTCGGCTTTGATTTCGGCTTTCTCAACAACCGCCTGACAGGTACTTTCGATTACTACAAGCGATTTACAAAAGGCATGCTTGCCGATGGTTTGGAAATACCCGGTGTAGTTGGTGCATCAGCTCCACAGCAGAATATTGCAAACATGCGCACTGACGGTTGGGAAGCATCTATCCGTTGGCAGGATCGCATTGGTGACTGGAGCTACCGTGTAAGTGCGAATGTTTATGACCATATGTCAAAAGTAACCAAGTACAACAATGCTACCGGTAATCTCAGTCAATGGTATGCCGGTCGTAAATTGAACCAGATTTGGGGTTATGTCAGCGACGGTTACTACTCTATTGATGATTTCGATTACGAGAAAGCGAAGGCAGGCACATGGCAGCTGAAAGAAGGCGTGACCTCCGTTCAGGGTGTGCAGGTTCGTCCCGGTGACATGAAGTTCAAGGATCTTGATGGAGATGGAATCATCACTACCGGTGCAAATACCTTTGATGACCCCGGTGACCGTAAGGTGCTTGGCAACTCGACTTCACGCTACCAGTTCGGTGCATCTGCCGGCGTAAGCTGGAAAGGTATTGACTTCGATATCCTCCTTCAGGGTGTTGGCAAGCGTGACTATTGGCTCGGTAGCACTTCTCTGTTCCCGTTCGGTGGAGCCGGTGCTGACGGTGTATTCTGGCCTCTTTACTATAATCAGACCGATTACTGGACTGCTAAGAGCTACGACCCCCAGAGTCCCGACTATATGGTAGCCGCTAATCCTGAGGCTAAACTGTTCCGTATCTACAACCAGGAGAACAACGTAGGCTACAACACCCGTACTTCTGACAAATACCTTCAGAGCGCGGCATACCTCCGTATTAAGAATATCACACTTGGCTACACATTCCCGGCAGCTCTCACACAGAAGGTTTCTGTAAGCCAGTTCCGTGTGTACTTCAGCGTGGAAAACCTTGCTACATGCACATCGCTTCCCAAAGGCTATGACCCGGAGAGTCTTGCATGGGGTTATCCCTTCTACCGCACATGGTCAATCGGAGCTACAATATCATTCTAATTTTTACCGATAAGTAATCAAATGAAACCAATATACAAAGCACTTTCAGCAGCTTGTCTGGTGGCGGTCGGATTTTCGATGACCTCCTGCAACGATGACTATCTGGAAAAATATCCCCAGACAAGTCTCACCGAGCAGAATGCTTTCCAGACTTATGAGAATTTTCAGGCATATATGTACAACAGCTACGGCATGTTTACTAATGCCAATATCCTGACCAACTTCAGCGGTAACTCATATTATTGGGGAGGTCAATGGTTGAGCGACTATTGGTCCGGTCTTATGACAAACCGCGAAAATGGTCTGAACCCGTATGCTTGGCAGAGCTTCAGCCCTGTAACCTCATCAAACAGCTATTCGCCCTGGAACTTCGGCGAAATCCGCCGAATCAATGTGATGCTTGCACACCTCAACGATGGCAAACTCACTGATGCGGAAAAGCGCCACTGGCGTTCTGTTGCTTACTTCTTCCACTCATTCTGGTATATGGAGTTGGTGAACAGGTTCGGTGATATTCCTTATATCACAGATGTGCTTTCCGACGAGTCTGAGGAAGCGTATGGACCCCGCACTCCCCGCAAGGAAGTTGCTGACAGCATCATCGCACGCCTTGAGTATGCTATCGCTAACCTCGGCGACACATCCAAGGACGGCTCAAACCCGCTTAATGCTGACGCTTGCCGTGCCGCACTCAGCCGATTCCTTCTCCGCGAAGGCACATGGGCTAAGTACCACAAGCTTGACGAACCTTGGCAGCAGTACCTTGAGAAGTGTCTCACTATCTCTCAGGAACTCATGAATAAGTATCCTACCCTTTTCAAAGGAAACGGTTATAACAAGTATCCAGGTGCCGGCTACGATGAAATGCTTACTTCGGAGAGCCTGCATGGAGTTCCCGGCGTAATCATGTACAAGGAGTACAACGAGAACCTTATGCACCGTTTCAGTGACCTTATCCACGTGGAGGCTCACCGTTGCGACGGTCCTCAGCACACTGTCGATATGTTCCTCATGAAAAATGGTATGCCTATCAATAACCCCAACTCAGGTTTTGAGGGTGGAGAAGGCAAGGACCTCTACGATTACTATAATAACCGTGACCCCCGCCTTATCGTAAACTTCTGTCCTCCCGCTATGGGTAATATTGTCAGGACTGCTAATCCGGACAATGTGACTACTTTCCTTAAATGGAGATTCTATAAGCCCGGAGAGAAAATGAATAATGGTGTGCGCATTGTGTCTGTAGAAGACTCAATCAAGTTCCGTCGCTTTATCGACTACCTCGGTCCGAATATCCACTGTGTTAACGGTGAAGGCGATCCCTCATGGGGCGTTAAGCGTCTTCCCGGTCACAACTGGGGTGGTGATATGTCACACTCTTCACCCAATATCACACAGTATTCTCAGACAGACAACTATATGCGTTGCTGGACAGGATACTATTTCTGGAAAAACTTCACTATGTGGGAAGTTGGTTCAAACGGCAATTACCAGACATCTGACAAGCCTATCTTCCTTATTGAGGAGGTGCTCCTCAACTATGCTGAGGCTGCGTTCGAGCTAGGCAGGTTCGATCAGGGCGTTGCAGACATTACTATCAACAAGCTCCGTGACCGCATTGACATGGCTCATATGGAAGTTGCTAAGATTAATGCAAGCTTCGATCCCGACCGCGATAAAGGCACAGCGCCCTGGACCCGCGGATATGATGCCGCTACAAACTATGAGGTTGACCCCGTCCTCTGGGAAATCCGTCGTGAGCGCATGATTGAGCTCTTCGGTCAGGGATTCGCTTGGTACGATATCCGCCGTTGGCACAAGGCACCTTACTATGTTAACCGTCAGGCATGTGGTGCTTGGGCTGATGCAAACGATTTCCCCTACGGTACTGGTAAATACACCGGTGATTTCGTGAACTACAACGAAGTCAAGGCTAACGGTTACGCTGCGACTATGGGTAAGACACCTGGTAAGGGATGGATTTACACATATCCCAGCCCGCTTGCAACCGGTAAGGGATGGTTGGATACATACTATCTCTCGATGGTGCCCACTTATGAAATTACCATGAACCCGGCGCTTACCCAGAACCCCGGTTATGATGCACTCTTCCCCTCTACAAGTGATGAAGAATAATATAACTGAAATACACAAGGTTTAGGTAGCATATTACACTTTCTCGAATCTTGAAGCGTGTCAAATTAATTTTGGCACGCTTTTTTTGCACGGTAAAAGTTAAATTTGCATCAATCATCAAAAAAAATCATTTTAGGGTTTAGTTTTCGCATACTTGCGTGTCTATATAATGCATGGCAGGCATAAATGACATAGAACGGCTTTTCAAAGCGCATTATGAGCAACTCCTTCGGATGGCGCTGGGATTGCTGCATGACAATGATCTTGCGCGCGACATTGTCCATGATGTGTTTGCTTCGCTGCTCGATGCAGACCCTCTTCCGGCAAATCTTTCGGCAGCTTATCTGCTAAGGGCGGTGCGGAACCGCTGCATCAACCACATACGGGACTGTGAGACGCATCAGCGCATTGCCTCCCTCTATTACCTTGATAACGATATGTATGAATCGGAGGAGTACGTCAATGAGCTGGTTTTCGCCGAGGTGCAGGGAATCATACAGGCTGACCTCTCTGAAAAGGCACGGAGAGTTATCGAACTCAGGTTTACGGAAGGATTGCCGTTTGCGGAGGTTGCAAGGCAGATGGGTATAAGTGAAACTGCGGTTTTCCGTCATCTTCGCCATGCATTGGTATTAATTCGTCAAAAACTAAATCAAAATGGATAAATACGATCTGGTGCTTGATATTATCGCACATCCCCAAAACTATTCTGTGGAGCAATTGGAGCAGATTTTTGCTGACCCGGAAACAAAAGAAATATATAATCTTTTGTGCATGACCCACTCGGCAGTCGAATCGGCAAAAGAAGTGGATATTGATTCAGAATGGAAATCATTTGCACGGAATAGTAAAATCAGACCGCGCCGGTTCGCGTGGTTCGGCAGCCGTGCCGCATCTATAATAGCGTTTGCTGCAACATCGCTTGTTGCGGTTGCTCTTGGTGTTGTCTTCACGGTTGCGGTCAAGGAAGATAAGGAACCCGGGGAGCGGAATGCTGATGTACCGGTGGAATATTCATCCTCCTTGTTGAAGGATTCCGTTATTGTCACGCAGGATACTGTGCGCAAAATAGTTGAACCGGTAATGTTTGAGGATGTGTCACTTGAAAATATAATGGTTGCAGTCGCTGAAACCTATGGCGTTGAGGTGATATTCAAGAACAAGGATGTGGCGGCACTGCACCTGTACTACAGATATAATCCGTCGCTTCCGTTGGAAGACATTATTTCGCAGCTCAACACCTTTGAACAGATAAACCTTGTGCTGGAAGGTAAAACCTTGACTGTTAACTGAAATGAAGCACATCCTTCTTTTGGTAATAGCTGTGTTGGGCTTCATTCCGGTATATCCATGGCACTGTTCTTATCGGTTCCGTGACACTCCGGTCTCTCAGGCTCTTGTTCAGCTGGGTAAGGATAATCCGGAGTTGAACATATCGTTCATATATAAGGAGTTGGACAATTACCGTACTTCGGTGCGGGTGGATGCGGGTGATGCTTACAGCGCAATTCGGCAGATAATCGGTCTTAATCCGGTATCCGTGGTAGAGAAAGATGGCGCTTTTTATATCGAGGCGCTCCAGCACGGCAGATATGTTTACACCGGTCATGTTGTCAGTGCGGCAAATGAACCGATAGCGTCCGCTACAATCCTGCTTCTTGCTCCCAAGGATTCCGCTGTGGTGACTTATGGTTTTACTGATGACAGTGGTAATTTTTCCATTCCCTGCGACTACAGGAAAGTTGTGGCGAAATTCAGTTGCCTCGGCTATAAACCCCTCTTCAGGTATTGTACAGGCAATTCTTTAGGTACAATCGCAATGGAGGAGCTGCCGATTCAGTTGAAGACCGTTGTTGTTGAAGCGGACAATGCCACGCTTTTTACTGACAAAAGCATATACCGTCCCACCTTGCGCCAGAAAAACGCCTCACAGACAGCAGTGGACTTGCTGAGGAATCTCGCAATCCCACAGATTACTGTCAACCTTGTGGATGAATCTGTTACGACATTATCCGGTGAACCGGTAGCGGTGTATGTGGATGGTTTGCCTGCATCGCCGCAGGAATTGCAGGGGATGAGGATTGCCGATGTGCGCAGAGTGGAGTATCTTGATTTCCCTACAGATGCACGCTATGCCGGCAATGACCATGTGATTAATTTCGTTATGCAGAAATATGAGTATGGCGGTTACACGAAATTGTCGGCAAGCGAGAATATTTTGATTGGGTTGTCAAGCCGTGCATCGTTGTATTCAAAGTTCTCTTATAAGAAGATGATATATGACCTGTACGCAGGCTCATCAAATTATGATTTGCATCATGCAGGCACTTCGCGGATAAGCAGATATAATTTGATTGATGAAGAAGGTCAGGAAAAAATAGTGACGAGAAGCGAGGCTTTTGACAAATCCCATTTCAAGTACAACCAATATCCCGTTTCATTTAGGGCAGTTTACGATAGCGACAATACACAGATAGGCAATACAGTCGGCATCAATTTTGATAGCAGTCCTGTTGCCGAGACTAACGGCACACTCACTTATTCACCAAGTATATTTGAAAGTTACAGGTACATAAACCGTCAGCCGTATACTACCAGGCATCTCGTATGGTCCGGAGCCTATTATTTCGTATTGCCGAATGACTTTCAGCTGAGCTTCACTCCTAAAGTAAGTTACGGAAACACCGGATACACATATTCGTACTCAATAGAGCGTAATGCTAGCGCCGATATCGAGAACACTTCAAAAGAGCACTATAGCAATGTCAGTGGAGGCGCGTCGTTGTATAAGCGCTTTTCAGGAATCCATAGCGCTTTTACCAATATTTATGGAGGCACAAACCATAATAAGGTACGGTATTACGGGTCATCCCCGTATGATAACGATTTTTCCGACAGTTTTGCCGGATTCCGTGCCGGATACAGTTTCAACAACCGGAGATGGAGGTTTGACTCCAATTTGGCGATGCAATGGGAGCGTAATTGTATAAATGGTGAAGCAGTAAGCGAGATTTATCCGCTGGTGAATGTTTCCGGAAGCTATTCTCCCTCTACACACCATTCCTTACAGGCATTTTTCCATTATGGAGCAAATTATCCCGGGGAAAGCGTGAAATCACCTAATGTGTTGCAGGATAATGAACTGATGTATAAGACAGGAAACCCCGGTTTGTCATTTTCCAGACAGATAACATTCAATTTTCAGTATAATTGGGTGGCAAATAATAATTTCTCACTATCTCTGTTCAGCCGGTATTTTGGAGAATATGGACTGTATGTGCCTGTCTTCGTGCATTATAATGGTGGCATGGCATTGCTTAGAACCTATTCTTCCAACCAAGACTACAACCGTACTAAATTAGGCACATCCTTCAACTTAAAAATGCTTGAAGGCAGTTTGCAGTTTGCCGCCCAACCGTCAGTTACCTTATTCAGTTACAAAGGGTACTATAATCTGTCAAAGAAACCGTTTACTCTCAATTCTTCACTTACATATTATCTGAACAGTTTCTTCTTTCAGGCATCCTTTCAGACTGCTGCAACGACAATCAACGGCAATATGGGAGTTTACTACAGGAACAGGAGCTATTACCAGGTGGAAGCCGGATGGGGTAATGCTGACTGGAATATCCGTCTGACTGCAGCGAATCTGTTTCGTGGTGACTGGCTTGCCGGAACCCAGACCTTGGAATCTCCGTTATATTCCGAGACGATGCGTCAGGGAGGAACATATTACCATCGCAGAATCAACTTGTCTGTCACCTATACATTTGGTTACGGCAAGAAAGTGAAAAGGAGCAATGAAGTCGGGGAACAGTCAGCCGCCCCCTCGGCAATACTCAAGTAACCGTACATTATTTCAATATATTTTTTATACAACAGACAAAATATATCCTTTCTTTTTGATGGATGTAATTGAGACTGAGGGGTCTGTAATGAGTCTTCGGATATAGGTAATCTGCACATTTAGTGCAAGAGAGTTGGAGTAGCTTGCATCACCCCATATCTTTTCAAGTATGATATCACGCTCTACAGGCTTACCGATATTCTCTGCAAGCATCTGAAGTATTTCTGTTTGGCGTACTGACAACGAGTGAGTTTCGCCATTGAAGGTCAATGTTGAAAGGTTAGGACGGAAAACAGTTTGTCCGAGTTGATATTCCACATCCTGATTCACGGTAATACTTTCGAACCGTTCATTAATTTTTGCAATAAGTTCTTCCGGATAAAACGGTTTGGGGATATAGTCATTTCCTTTCAATGAAAAACCATGTAGGCGGTCGACTTTTTCTGTGCGGTCTGTGAGGAAGAAGATAATTACCCTCTTGTCATTCAGGCGGATAATTCTTGCCATCTCAAACCCATCTATTTCCGGCATATTTATATCAAGTAGAATAAGGTCAGGTCGGGTTTCACGATACATTTCCAATCCCGCTTTGCCGTTATTGGCATATATGACTTTAAACCCCTCTGCTTCAATAAAGTACTTGAGAAACATCGAGTTTTTAAGGTCGTCATCGACCAAGAGAATCTTTATCGCTTTCATCATTGAGGTAACTTTATAGTGAAACATGTGCCTCTCCCTTCGAAGCTATATACAGATATATCTCCCCCATGAGCTTCGACAAGCAGTTTGACATACGAGAGTCCAAGTCCCATACCTGGCAGTTCTCCTGATGAAGCTTTTCCGCGATAAAACCGTTTGAATATATGCTTCAAATCGCTGGCTGGAATGCCGTTGCCGTTATCTGCTAACATAAATTCTATAAAATCCTCTTTCACAGATGCCATAGCATTGATTTTCACTTCCGGACCGGAATATTTGACTGCATTTTCCACGAGGTTATTCAGAATATTATACAGATGCGCACGATCAGCTGAAACTATTGTATCGGAAGCAATATCATTATGAATGATTACATTCTTTCCCGATGGTTGAACTGTCGCCTGAACAACAGTGTCAAACAAATCATGGAGATTCACATTTTGAACATTGAGAGGAATCTGCTCTACATTGTTAAATGTGATATCACGCAGTTTTGAGAAGTAGGCTGAGAGATTATCGAGGGCTTTACGGGATTCGGTAAGTAATTCCTTTCTTACGGACCTGTCTTCCAGCATCCTCTCGTTGTCAAGCCCCGATACGCACATTTTTAATGTGGAAATAGGGCGTTTAAGCTCATGAATCATCGTTGTGATGAAGCGGTTGCGCATCTCGTCAAGTCGAGATAGTTTAAGCACAGTCGAGAATTGCAATACTAAACATACGATTAGAAAAGTTGATATTATAACTGATATTATAAGGGTAAGCCACATCCTCGGCAAAACATCAAACGGATTGACTTTACATTCTATAACAGCCGTTTTTCCCTCTAATTGAGAATACGGAATCGAAACCGACAATCTTGGATTAAATGCGGACCCGCAATAGTCAATCTTAGATTCCCAGATTATACTATCGGTTTTTGCAAGACTGATATGTGCTGATATTCCGGTTTTGTTTAATATAGAGTCAAGTCCAGCAGCATCAAAAGGATTCTGTCGCTCAGTCTGAATATTATTGGTGGCGATCCAAACATCGTTTTCATTCTTTGCGCCAGTAACGTCGTAAATAACAGAATCGGTGGGTACTTTCAGTTTTAACTGAGCTAACTCAGTTGCCTTATCTATCAATTCACGGGTAAGAGGTATACCGGAGTCAACTACGGATAGCTCATGGGATGTAAAACGATAAGTTCTGATTGTTGTGGTCCTGGTTATTTTTGTCGGATCTCCATATTGTAATGAGAGGCTGAATGTCGGCAAATCTATTTCATATTCACCGGTTAACGGTATGTAATCAATATCGTTTTCATTTTTGCTCTTACGGATTTCATTATAGCTATCGACACTTTTTACTATTTGTTCAGCAAGGTTATGTTCATAATCGATTAAAGAATATGAGTATTGTCCATAAAGCCAGTATCCTTGCATTCCAAGGAATGAGAGGATTGCTATTATCGTAATTGAGTAAAGTGTTTTCATTCGTCTTTCCATAATGCAAAATTATAAAAACGTGGCACCCTATCCTATCTTATTCCAAGCTATTTCAGTGCTAGTAATAATTTAGTAATAATTCTATAA
>CAMWQE010000052.1 GCA_947176335.1 uncultured Porphyromonadaceae bacterium
CCCGGAGTCTGTTCCGGTGCAATGTCCACTCCGAACCAAAGAGCCTGTACGCCACCTTTTTTCACATTCACAACTTTTGTAAATGCTTTCCCATAAGGGTCAATTCCTTCCAAGTTAAAGCAGGTTATCGCGTAGGAAGGAATTATTGCTTCGGTCGACTTCAAATCAGTGATGGAGTAAGAAAGACTGTCTACTATTGAAGCCGGATTCCACACTCCCACCTGAAACGTGTAATATTCATTAGGCTGTGCTTTGCCGACTATACCGGTTCCTTGCCTGCAATCAAGCCATTTCACCGGAATAGCTTCTTTCATACGAATAGGAGCCATGCGGTCTTCGGGGAAGAGGTAGAAAGGACGTGGAGTTTGTAAAGCGTATGCCTCCTGTTCTGCTTTAGTCGCAGGCACTTCCATCGGATAGAAACTGTCAAACCCAGTGCGCGCCTCCACGGCTTCAACTTTTGCCATAGGCACCTTACGCTGTTTTTCAGCAACCTTGAGCCAGCCGCCAGCCGGAGCTTTTTCAGGTGGAAGATACCCACCCCGGCAAAAACCGGTTTCAAATTGCACGCGGTACGGCATATAATAGAAATAATAGGTACCCTTCTCGGTTATCGGTCCAAACTGGATACGACATTGTTCGGGAGTAACTTCGATACGCCGTACATTTTTCACGGTATCCCCTGTTTGGGCATTGACAATCAGAAAGCGCGTATTGTCTATAGCCGCATCATGACGACGCCAACTGAAATCCAACCCTACAACTTCGGATGGTTTGCCGATATACAGCACAGCACGATGATTGCCGAAAGATTCGTTCCATGACGGCGAGGGAACGCGATAATCGTAAGTAGGGGAAATTGCCGGGACTGCTGCGGCACAAAAAGCCATAGAGGCGGCAGTCAACGCAGATAGTATAAATTTCATGCTACATTTGCTTTAAATTATTGTATCTGCCGCTTACCAACCCTTATTAATCTTTGTGAATAAGTGCACGGAAGTTAACATTCATCTCTGACCATAAAAAATATTTAACATAATTCCATATTTATGTAAAAAAGTGCTATATTTGCAGGCAAATTGCTTTCAAATAATCAATCATTTTTATTTTACGGTGTATGAAACATCTTACAATTTTATTTTTTGCTCTTATTACATGGCTCAGTCCATTGAGCGCAAGGACAATACAGGGTACTGTGCTGTCCAGCTTCGATTCCACCGCAGTTGCGGGCGCATCATGCAAGATTTTGCTTGGCGACAAACTCATAACCGGTTCACAGACTGCTACTGACGGAGCTTTCTCATTAAGCACGGACCTGAAATCAGCCCTGACGCTTGAAATAGGCATGACCGGATATGCCGCAACCACCATTATTATAGAAGCAGGGAGCAAGAGCCTCAATGTGGGCACAGTTTATCTTGATGAGGCGCTTAACATCGATGAGGTGACCGTGACTGCAAACCAGGTCATCCATTCCAAAGGAAGAACTATCGTCTATCCCTCCGGCGCCGATGTCAAGGCTTCCTCCACCTCAATCAGCCTGTTCCAGAAACTGCCTCTCGCCGGGCTTGAGGCAAACCCGATAAACCGCTCGCTTAGCATTGACGGCGGTGCTCCCATGATATTAATCAACGGAGTGCCTTCGACTATAGAGGATGTGCAGGCTCTGCTACCGAAGGATATTGAGAAAATCGAATATTCACGCGTGACCCCGGCAAGGTATGCCGACAAAGGCACAAGCGGGCTTATCAACATCACCCTCAAGAAGCGCAGTGACGGGGGACAGTTCTACATTTGGGGACGAAGCGCGTTGAACACTACTTTTGTAGACGGGAACCTACGCACGTCATACCACCAGGGACCATCACAGTTCACATTGTCATATAACCCGTCATGGCGCAACTACAAGGATGTGTTTGACCACACCATCGAAAGCTATATCGGTGATGATTTCAGGGTAAACCTTGAGTCACGCGACCGCAATCCCTTCAACTACCATTACCACCAGATGAGGATGAAATATGATTACAGCCCAAGTACCAAAACACTGTTTTCAGCGACATTCACCGCAACCCCATCCTATAACAACAGGCGCAGTTATGCAACCACCATTGACTCTGAATTAGGTAGCTACAACAACACCAATAAGTCGAAAAGCAAGGATTTCGCACCCTCACTCGACCTGTTTCTGCGCCAGGACTTCAATGACAAGAACTCACTTGAGGTGCAGGTGGTGGGCACCCTCAGTTCAAGCGATTACCGCAGGGACAACAATTACTTTTTCGATGACGACACCGAGGAGTCCTATATAATGAATGTGGACAGCCGCCGCCAATCGCTTATATCGGAGGTAAGCTATATCCATAATTTCAGCGACAACACCCAGCTGTCCGGCGGTTACCAGAACACGGTGTCGCACAGCACAAACACATACCTTTCATCGGACTACAAGCCTGTGCTGACTGAAAACAACAACTACGTGTATGCGCGCCTCGGGCAGGCCATAGGCAAAGTCTATCTTTCAGCAAGCACGGGATTGAAAATGTTCTGGATAAACAACGGCATGAACAAGCGCAAATTCATCCGCAACATATCAACAGTCCAAGCATCCTGGCGCATATCACCGAAATGGAATATCGCGAGCGCTTTCATGTATTCACCGGCAATACCGTCGCTGACGTCACTAACGGATTATCCGCAGCAGACCACTCCTTATCTCATATCAAACGGCAACCCCAACCTGAAGGTCGCCGAAAACTGCCTCGTACAGCTCATGCCTTCATTCCAGTATAAGAAGTTCAATACATCATTGCTCATGAACTACCGCACTATCCACAATTTCGTAATGAGCGATGTTACTTATCTCGGCAACAAACTCTTCCTGTCACAAAGCATCAACGCACGGAAATCATGGATGGGATGGGCAAGCCTGAATATGCGCATCAGCGACATCAAAGGATTCGGCGCAAATGTCACCGTAGGCGCGACACACTCCGAGACCATGGGCAACGGCTGGTGCCATGTGCTGAATTCATTTGAAGCAAACTTCAGCGTGTGGTGGAACAAGGGACCTTACACCATTTCCTACTGGCGCAAGATTCCCGGCAAATACCTGAGCGGCACATATGTGAGCAAACAGGAGAACGGCGATGTGCTGGAATTTGAATACCAGCCGGACAAACACTGGACATTGGGTCTGAGCTGGTGGTATATGTTTGATAAGAAAGGCACCCGTTATCCCGCGTGGAATTATTCGCAGACCAATCCTATGTCAATTGACCGTTACATCAGGAACAACAGCAACATGGTTGTGCTCTCAGTCACCTACAATACCAATTTCGGTTCAATCTTCCGCACAGGCCGCCGCAACCTCAACAACAGCGACAACGGCTCTTCATTGCTGAAGATGTAAGGACTCCATATCTTTATACACTACGGCTCTTCCATGTGGCAAAACATAGAAGAGCCGTTTTTTTAGTTTCATCCTGCGCATTAAAACCGCTTGCCGTTGACATTTGCCGGCGGACGCTGCGCCTTCAGCTCCCCCGCCATAAAGTCCATGTATGGAGCAACATGCTCAAAGTACATCCGATAGCCCTCGCACAGGTAATTCAAACCCGGCTCACCGGTTGCGGTAACCGCAAACCGGTTGCGCGGACATTCGCCGTTGCAGGCGAAAAGCCACTTGCATTGCCGGCATTGTGCCGGAAGACTCGCCTGCTTTGACGCTCCGAAATTCTGCTGCTGCTCGCTGCTCATCATCTCGATTATATGTTTATCGTGGATATTGCCCAATTTGTATGCAGGGAAAACAAAGTGGTCGCAGGAATAAACGTCGCCGTTCCACTCCATCGCGGCAGCGTGACCGCACTGCTTGGCGAGGGTACATACACCCGGCTGCTGCCCGACCCAGTTTGCAAGAGTTGCATCGAATATCTGAACGAAAATCTTGCCAACATCCTCCTTGACCCACTCGTCAAAAACTCCAATCAGGAAATTACCCCATTGCTCCGGAGTGACTGAAAATGGAGCGAGGTCTCCTTTCACAGACACATCGGCAAGCATATTATTGCCTTTTATACGCTCGACCACCGGCGTAAACTGGATGAACCGGCAACCCATTTCCTTGAAGAAACGGTAAAACTCCACCGGATAATCAGCATTGTAATCGTTTACCACAGCGAGGGCATTCCATTCCACCCCGTGCCTCTGCAACATCTTAATGCCACGCATCACATTCATAAAGGATGCTTTCCCGCCGGAGGTGCGGCGGTATTCGTCGTGGAACTCCTGCGGCCCGTCTATGGACACCCCCACAAGCCAGTCATTCTCTTTCAGAAACAGGCACCACTCATCTGTCAGCAGAGTGCCGTTTGTCTGAAGGCAATTCTCAATCCTCCTGCCCCCGGCGTATTTTTTCTGGTATTCCATAGCCTTGCGGTAAAAATCCACCGGACGCATTGTAGCCTCGCCGCCATGCCATGTGAACATCACTTCGGGCGCTGTCTGCGCCTCAATATATTGCTTCACGAACTCCTCCAGGGTAGCTTCGGTCATAAGCTGCCGGCGCACGTCAGGATAGTACCCTTTCTTTTCAAGGTAGTAGCAGTATTCGCAGGCGAGGTTGCACGCCGACCCTACCGGTTTGGGCATTACATATATAGGATGTGAAAAGGGATTTATCATAGAAATACTTAAAAAGTAAGAAAACACTACAAATTTAATCCATATCCCGGAAATTACAATTATCTTTGCGATATATTACCAATTACCTTAAATTATTCAATGACACATTTAAGACCCAACACAGTGACCATTCCGGTCGCAGCGGCAGCCGCGATAGTGCCGTTGGTAAGTTGCTCGACTTCCAAAACAGCGGAGCAGGCACAGCAGAAACCGATGAACATCGTCTACATCATGACCGATGACCATACCGCCCAGATGATGAGCTGCTATGACACCAGGTACATGAACACTCCCAACCTCGACCGCATCGCACGCGACGGAGTGAAATTCACCAACAGCTTTGTGGCAAACTCGCTCAGCGGACCTTCAAGGGCGTGCATGCTCACAGGCAAGCACAGCCACAAGAACGGTTTCGTCAGCAACGAGACAAGTGTGTTTGACGGCAGCCAGCCCACTTTCCCCAAATATCTCCAGAATGCCGGCTACCAGACCGCGCTATTCGGCAAATGGCACCTTGAAACCCTCCCCACAGGATTTGACCGCTGGGAAATCGTGCCCGGGCAGGGTGACTACTACAATCCCCGCTTTATCCATGAAAACGGAGACACCATTGCTGAACATGGCTACCTGACAAACCTCATTACAGAAAAGAGCCTCAACTGGCTTGAAAACGAGCGCGACAAGAGCAAACCCTTCGCCATCCTCATCCACCACAAGGCTATCCACCGCGACTGGCTTGCAGATACCTGCGACCTCGCTCTGTTTGAGGACACCAATTTCCCTGTGCCTGAAAACTTCTATGACGACTATGCAGGACGTCCCGCAGCAGCAGCGCAGGAAATGTCCATCGACAAGGACATGGACATTATCTATGACCTCAAGATGCTCAACGACACTGTCAACACCCGCCTTAAAAACACCTACCTCGCATTCATCGGACGCATGGACAGCGCGCAGCGTGCAGCTTTCGATGCCCACTACCAGCCCATTATCGACGACTTCTACTCAAAGAACCTTACCGGCAAGGAGCTTGCAGAGTGGAAATTCCAGCGATATATGCGCGACTACATGAAGGTTGTGAAAAGCCTTGATGACAATGTAGGCAAAGTGCTTGACTACCTTGAAAAGAATGACATGCTTGACAACACCCTCGTTGTTTATACCAGTGACCAGGGCTTCTACATGGGTGAACACGGTTGGTTCGACAAGCGCTTCATGTACGAGGAATCATTCCGCACACCGCTCGTGATGCTTCTCCCCGAAGGGCTCAACCGCCGCGGTGATGTGCCTGAAATGGTGCAGAACATCGACTACGCTCCCACATTCCTCGAACTCGCCGGAGTGGAAGTGCCGGAAGACATGCAGGGAGTATCGCTCCTTCCCCTCCTCCGCGATGAGAAAGGTCCCGAAGAATGGCGTGACAACCTCTACTACCACTACTACGAATATCCCGCCGAGCATGCCGTGAAACGCCACTATGGAGTGCGCGACGACCGCTACAAACTCATCCACTTCTATAATGACATCGACCATTGGGAACTCTTCGACCTTCAGGAAGACCCGTCTGAGATGAACAACATCTACGGCAAACCCGGCACCGAAGAGATAACCAAACGCATGATGGCTAAACTCAAAGCTGCACAGGAGCAGTATGACGACCCCATCCGCGAGCAGTATCCTATCGCCGACTAAAACAGACTTCAATAAAAAACGCGTGACCTTACCGGTCACGCGTTTTTTTTATGCTTCCGGCTTTTGCAAATCCAACCTCCGGCGATTGAAGAATGATCTGGTAGCGAATATGAAAAGAAGCGCCCCGCATGTCTGTGCGGCAGCAGTAGCCCAGAATGCCGCGCTGTAACTTATGTATTGGGCGATAAATCCACCAGCAAGGATGCCAAGCCCCATGCCTAAATCCCATGAAGTGAGAATGGATGAATTTGCGGTGCCGCGCTGGTCATGCCGCGCAACCTTTACAAACATATTCAACATGGCAGGATACATCTGCCCGTTGCCGAGCCCGACAAACAATGCTGACAGGTAATAGCTCCACTCCCCTAACGCCGATGCAAAAAGAGTATATCCTACGGTGGAAAGTATCACTCCACGCACGCCATTGGAAGTTATCTTGCCTTTGCGCAAAGATTTGTTGCCGATAAGGCGGCTCACAAACAGCCCGGAGCTCAATATCATGAAGAATATCCCGGTACCATCCGTGATGCCAAGTTTCTCCTTACCGTAAATCGCCACATAGTTGCTCATCACTCCCCAGCACAATCCGAAAAGAATGATGTTTATAGCCATCAGCCATGCGCGGGTGAGGAAAAAATGGTCAAGGCTCATCGCAGGCTTGGCTTTCACGATATCACGTTTTGGCAACTTTACAGTAGCCGCACAGCAGAATCCGGCAAGCGCAAGCACGAGCGCAATCCAGAAAAGCAGGTTAAAATTATCTGTAACGGAATAGACGTATATGCCGACTGAGGGAGCTATTGCCATTGCAAGGTTATTGCTGAGACCGTAAAAACCAATACCTTCGTTACGTCGCGAGGAGGGCACCACGTCTATAGCGACAGTACTGTTTGCAACAGTCGCCGCCCCGAAAGGGATGCCGTGAAAAGTCCTGACTATGGCAAACATAAGTATAGTGCCGGCACCAATATAACCGGTGAAACAGATAAAGAATACAAAGAAGCAGAGCATCAGCACCTTCTTTCGGTTGAAGCAATCTACCATAAAACCGCTGAAGGGACGCACAAGCAGCGCGGCGACAACGTAGCCGGACAACACTATGCCTATAAGGTGCTTGTCTGCGGCAAACTGGCGGTCAAGATATATCGGAAGCAGCGGTGTGAGAATATAGAATGCGAAAAATAGCAGAAAGTTGCTGCACATCACCTTCCAGTAATTGGAATTCCATAGCCTTTCTCCTTGCATAATCATCAGAAATTTTCTGCAAAGTTAGTGATTATTTGCCGAGAAGTATTTTTTCTTTTTTGGGTAGTGAGGAAACTTCAAATATACCAACAAGTTCGTCAGGAGAAAGAGATACCGGTGAATCCACCAACCCGGCAAGTGACGCGAGCTGACCTATGATTTCACGGGGTGAATATTTAGCCCTGAGCGAATCCATAGCAAGTGCCCGGTCACGCTTGCTCAACCGCACTCCGGCTTCATTGCATATCAAAGGCACATGAAGGTACCGTGGAACCGGCAATCCGAGAAGTTGCGCGATAAGACTCTGCGGTGCGCATGAACCGAGCAAGTCACAGCCCCTCACCACATCAGTCACTTTCATCGCCGCATCATCAACCACCACAGCAAGCTGGTAAGCCCATGCGCCATCCGCCCTGCGAAGCACAATATCACCCCATTCCACCGCCATATCAGTATGCAGCTTGCCGGCAATCATATCTTCAAATTCCACACAGCATTCAGGCATCAGAAGCCTGACAGCAGGAGAACGCTGCGTGTTTCCACTGCTTTTTCCATTGACAGGGCGGCAAGTGCCCGGATAAATAATCCGACCGTCAGAAGCATGCGGCGCCTGTGTAGCGGCAATATCGGCTTTTGTGCAATAGCAGGGATAAGTGTAATCCGCACTCTGAAGGGAGGAAAGTGCAGCTTCATAAAAATCCTGCCGCAAGCTCTGCAAGTACGGTCCGTTATCACCTTTTCCTTCAATTCCTCCCTCATCCCAGTCAAGCCCGAGCCAATTCAAATCATCCTCAATTATCTTCGCATATTCAAGGCGCGATCTCTGTGGGTCAAGGTCTTCTATCCTCAGCAGCCATCTTCCGCCATTCTTCCTTGCTACAAGCCAGGATATCAATGCGGTAAAAATATTACCCATGTGCATCCGTCCTGTCGGTGACGGAGCGAAACGGCTTACTATGTGGGATGATGTATTAATCATACCCCAAAATTACGCCATTATTTCTTATTTTTGCACATCCGCAGCAAATCAAAAACATATCTTAGACCAATGACTGACCTCACAATATCATTGAATCCTACTGCATCAGAGTTGTTAACGGTGGTTTCTACAATTAAAACTGCCATAATGCGAAGCCGTTATCTTGCGGCAAAAAGCGTAAATAAGCATGCCATCGCATTATATTTCCATGTCGGGGAATATATAACCAGAATTATGGAGTCAGCCAAATGGGGAGAGAGTGCCATCAACCAGATTTCTAATCTCCTACAAGTTGAATTGCCGGGATTATACGGATTTGCGCCATCCAGCATACGTAAGATGCGCTCTTTTTATAATACATGGAAAGAGGATTTTGATATTTGTTCGTTATTGACGAACAAATTCATTACCTCGATTAAATCTACCCCAGACAAAGACTTAGATATTTGTTCGTTATCAACGAACAATTTGAATAAAAGTGATTTCGAGGCTTTTATGAGTATCGGCTTTTCTCACCACTACGAGATTGCATCAAAAAATCTTGACCGTGAAGCACGCCTTTTCTATATTAGAAAATGTGCTGCTGAGTTTTGGTCTGTCAAAACTCTTCACAGACAAATTAACGACGGATTACACAAAACCTCTCCGATAAAAGCCCACTCCTTCAATAAAACTATTTCTGACATAGATTTGAGAAGTAGGGCACTTAAGGCTTTTAAAGATGAGTACCTTCTGAATCTTGTTAATCTGGAGGACAATGACCCAGATTATATCGATGAACGGATTCTTGAGCAGGAAATTGTACACAATATCAAATCCTTTATTATGGCATTCGGTCAAGATTTCGCATTCATGGGAAACCAATATAGGTTGGAAGTGGATGGTGAAACTCTATATGTTGACCTGCTGTTTTACCATAGGGGGCTCAGATGCCTTGTGGCAGTTGAATTAAAATCAGGAAAATTCAAAGGTGCTTACGCCGGGCAGTTAAATGTATATCTTTCAGCCCTTGATGATTTAGTCAAGCGTCCTGATGAGAATCCATCCATAGGGTTAATATTATGTAAGGAGAAATCAAACCGAATGGTCGAATATGCTTTTCGGGACATGAATAAACCTATGGGCGTTGCTACCTATACCATTACATCCAAACTGCCTAAACAATACACTAACTCCTTACCAACTCCGGAAGAATTAAGAGAACTACTTGACACTGATACTTTCAATCAATAAATTATGGCTAAAGAGACTGAACGCAAATTTTTAGTGAAAGACTTTTCGTGGCGTCCACGCTGCGGAGAAGGAGTCCATTTCGTACAAACATACCTCAATACCAACCCTGATGCGACAGTAAGACTCCGTATTGCCGGAGATGAGGCTTTCCTGACTGTCAAAAGCCGTAACCACGGAGCAGAACGATGCGAGTGGGAGTACAGAATTCCTGTGGCAGATGCGCGTGAAATGATTGAGGAGTGCGAGACATCTCCGGTAATAGATAAAACCAGATACCGTGACGGCAGATGGGAAATAGATGTTTACCACGGGTGCCTGAGCGGGCTCGTGATTGCCGAGATTGAAATCGACCATGTGCATGAGGAAATCATGCTGCCGGAATACATAGGAAGGGAAATAACTGACGATGCAAGGTACTATAATTCCTCTCTGTCAATCTCCGGGGAAATCCCCCAATAGCCGATTTATGGCTTAGTTACGACCTCGTCGAGACTCCAACCTCCTCCGAGTTCCTTATACAGCAGAACCAGGGCAATGCGTTCATCCCTCACCGCATTGCTAAGGCTAATTTCCGCGTCAAGGTAACGTCGCTGGGCATCAAGCACATCAAGATAACTGCTTTTTCCGCCGGTGTACTGCAAACGCGCCAAATCCATATATTTCAGCGCCGCATCCCTGAGTGCCGTGCGCGAAGCTGTTGTTTCACGCGCCTTGTTATAGCCGGTGATAGCATCCGCGGTCTCTTTAAACGCTTCGAGCACATCCTGTTCGTACTCGTAGCGAGCTTTATCGTATGCCGCCACAGCTGCCTTATACTTCCTTTTCTTTCTTCCGAAATCAAGAATTGGGCCGGCTATGCTTCCGGCAATAAGCGAATACGGCGCTGTGAAGATTTTTGCGAAATCATCATTCTCCACACCGCCGGTCAAAGATATGGTGAGTTTCGGAAATCGGTTTGCATGAGCTACACCGACAGCTGCGGTAGCCTGTTTCAGGCGCATCTGCGAGGCGCGCAAATCAGGACGGCGTTCAAGCAACTCCGACGGCAGACCGATAGGGATATACTTCGGATGGACCGAAATATGCCCGGTGCTGTTAACATCTACCGATGAGCCGGGAAACTCACCCATAAGAACGACAAATGCGCTCTGGGTCACCTCCAGCCGCTTCTCTATAACGGGGATGAGGGACATTGCAGTGTTGTATTCAACCTGAGCCTGCAGATAAGGGAGTTCAGATGTCAGCCCACCCTCATAGCGTAGTTTAGCCTTAGCAAGCTCCTCCGCTCTTGTTTCAATTGTCCTTTTTACAATGCTGCTTTCATTTTCAAGAGCTATCAGATTGAAATATGCTGTTGCGGTTTCAGCGATAAGGGTTATTTTCATCGCCCTCCAGTCC
>CAMWQE010000053.1 GCA_947176335.1 uncultured Porphyromonadaceae bacterium
CCATTCTTCTCCCCGGCATTGAAAAGCGTAGCAGCGGCACGGAAATCCCTGGGGGTAAGGACATTTTTCAATATGCTCGGACCACTCGTAAATCCGGTTATGCCGCGTAACCAATTGCTCGGTGTCTATAACCTCAAACTGATGCGCCTTTACCATTACCTTGCCCAGGAAGAAGGTTTCAGATGCACGGTCGTCCACTCGCTTGACGGCTATGATGAAATATCACTCACCTCGCCGTTCAAAGTTGCCTCACCGGATGGCGAAAAAATCTACACCCCCGAAGAAATCGGATTTGAAACCGCCGCACAGCATGACCTTTACGGCGGAGATACCATTGCCGAGGCATCTGCGATTTTCGACAACGTGCTTTCAGGCACATCAACATTGCCGCAGAAAAACTGCGTGCTTGCAAACGCAGCTTTCGCAATTACCACGCTTGAACCGGAATTGCCTCTTGAAGCAGCGATAACTCAAGCAAGGGAGTCGCTTGACAGCGGAGCCGCAAAGGAATGTTTTATGAAATTCGTTGAAATAAACAGTTAGCATCATGAGCGACATTCTCAAAACAATACTCGCAGCGAAGAGAGATGAGGTCAATGCTATAAAATCGATTTATAGCGAATCCGCTTTGCGCACTGCCGCGATGACCTGTTCCCGCAAAACTGTTTCATTAAGGCAATCCATACTTTCAGGCAGCGGGATTATCGCCGAGTTCAAACGCCGTTCACCCTCAAAAGGGGAAATATTTCCAATGGCTGACGTATCTGTTGTCACGGCGCAATATAAAGCAGGCGGTGCAAGCGGATGCTCTGTGCTCACAGATACCCGTTTTTTCGGAGGTTCGCTCACCGATTTTGCCATAGCGCGCCGAACCGTTGGCATTCCCCTGCTCCGCAAGGATTTCATTATAGACCCGGTGCAGATTTATATGGCACGGATTTACGGTGCTGACGCAATTCTGCTGATTGCATCCGCGCTTGAAAAAGATGAGATAGAATCTCTTTGTGGAGTAGCGAAAGAGTTGTCACTCGAAGTGCTTCTTGAGCTCCATACTCCTGAAGAGATTGAAAAATGGACACCGCTTGCCGATTTGACCGGAGTGAACAGCCGCAACCTCCGCAATTTCTCGACTTCGCTTGACACCGCAGCACAATTTGCCACACTATTACCCAAGGACTCTGTGAAGGTTGCGGAAAGCGGAATCCATTCACCGCAAGACATCGCAATGCTCCGCGAAAAAGGCTACAGCGGCTTCCTTATCGGAGAAGCATTCATGTCAACCCCGCAACCGGGAGAAACACTTAAAAGATTTATCAATGAATCAAAGCAATAACACATCTACTCCACACCGCGACCGCTTCATAAAAGTATGCGGTAACTGCAACGAAGAAAACCTCCGTCAGGTTTCAGCGCTAACACCTATGATGATGGGATTCATTTTCACTGACAAATCGCCTCGGTGCGCAACCGGCGTTGACCCGGAAATAGTAAAATCCCTTCCGGAATATATAATACCTGTCGGTGTATTCCTTAATGCGGATGAGGAAACCATAAAAGCTACCGCAGGAAAGTTCGGCATCAGCCACCTGCAACTCCACGGCAGCGAATCGCCGGAACTCTGCGACAGGCTGCGCAATAGCGGATTCAAAGTATTCAAAACTATCCATGTAGGCGAATCTTTGCCCGTTGAACTGATTGAAAGATATGCAGATAGCGTTGATATGTTTGTTTTCGACACACTCACGGAAAAAGCAGGAGGAAGCGGACGCAAATTCGACTGGGACCTCCTTGAAAACTACAATGCGGAAGTTCCTTACCTGATTGGCGGAGGCGTTTCACCTGATGATATCGACAATATTGTCACAGCAATGCGTCCCCACATGGCTGGAATTGACATTAACAGCCGGTTTGAAACATCACCCGGAATAAAAGATATCCGGTTGCTCACACATTTTATTTTATCCCTTAGAAAATTCAACGAAGATGGACCGAGTTACATCACTTTTTGAGCGCAAAGGCTCAGATATCCTTTCAGTATATTTCACCGCAGGATACCCTACTGTCGATTCTACGGCAGAAATCATAAACGCGCTTGACAAAGCGGGCATTGACATGATTGAAGTCGGCGCGCCGTTCAGCGATCCTATGGCTGACGGCCCTGTAATCCAGGGAAGTTCCACCGAGGCACTCCGCCAAGGCATGACTCTGGAAAAACTGTTTGAGCAGGTGGAGAAAGCACGCAAAACCTCCCCGGACATTCCGCTTGTGCTAATGGGTTACCTCAACCCGATGATGCAGTACGGCTACCGCCGCCTGTTCGAGCGCTGCGAAAGCGCGGGAATCGACGCACTCATCATTCCGGACTTGCCGATGGAGGAATATCTTGCCGAAATACACCCTCTCAGCATTGAATTTAACAAGCCTGTAATTATGCTCATCACTCCCGAAACATCAGAAGAGCGCATCAGGGAGATAGATTCATTTGCAAGCGGATTTATCTACATGGTGAGCAGCGCGAGCACCACCGGCACACGCACCGAAGGTTTCTCAGAGGAGCAGACCGGTTACTTCAAGCGCATAAACGGCATGAACCTGCGCAATCCGCGCCTTATCGGATTCGGTATCAGCGACCCGGTGACAAGAGAGCAGGCAAACAATCATTCCTCAGGAGCGATTATCGGCTCACTCTTTATCAAATGCCTCAGTCGCAACAATACTCCGGAAGAAGCGGTTGCCGACCTTCTTAAGACTGTGGGGTTGTAAGCAATTTTATTGCGAAATCAAGTATGGTGTCCTTGCCGGCGAACTCGTCGGCAGGGGTCATATCAACCGCACAACCGGGAGACGGCTCAACTCCAAATTCAGTAAGGGTGCCGTCAGGCGCATAAACAGGGCAAGCTGAAAACCTTATTCCCCACCCGGCGGGAAGCTCGGCTGAAAACGGCATTCCCGAACCGCCGCCTGTTGTGGCACCGACAATACGGACATTAGGCAACGACTTCATTACTGTTGCAAAATAATTAGCGGCAGAGAACGTCGAGCGGTTTGTAAGCACTACCACCGGTTTTCCCCAGAGCCAATGCCCTGCATCGACCGGCTTTACCTTCATTTCAAAGGGTTCTGAAAAATCAGAATGCCCCGGACCGGTTTTATGAGACATATACCCCGCGCAAATCTCCTCGCCGATAAAATGTGAAATCAGATTGTCGGCGTTGGTCATGTTGCCGCCGCCATTGTCACGAATGTCAATAATAAGGGCGGACGCCATTTCAAATGCGGCAAAAATATTATCAATGTTTCCATGCCCCAGCCCTGTTTCAAAAGTAGGCACACGCAGATAGCCGACATTGCTTGGAAGAAGGAAATAATAGACGGAGCCGAGTTGAGCGTAATGGAAATACAGATAATTCTCTTCTACAATACGCGCATTGTAATTCTGAGGGTAATCAGTCCACCACTGGCGGTAATAGGAAGTTTCAAAAGGTGCCGCGAGGTTCACATGACCGTCCCTGAGCTCGTCAAGCATCGCCGCCATAATTCTGAAAAGTTGCTTCGTGGTCCTCGCTTTTGATGCCTGTGGGCGGTATTTTGCCTTCATTTCATTCCAGTCCACGCCCTTCTCTTCAAAGAAGCAGTAATGCTCATCCATTATTTTCCAGAGCATATCGAAATTACCCACAGTAGTGTTGTCCGGTTCTTCGATTTCATGGCATCCGGCAATACCGGCAAGCATAATGATGCATGAGCCGAAAAACAATATCTTCCCGAGAGTCTTTTTCATAGGATATTATTCAAAAAGTGACTTATACTTATCCTTGTTCTAAATTGCCTCGCTTTAATACGGCGTGGAAATTCATGTACACAGATGTTTATTCGATTATCAGTAAGTACGGATTTTCATCCTCATCACCTTCCATAATCAGAATGAAGCCCTTATCGTTTTGAGATGCGATTTTAGTAACCGGATACCATGTGTCAGCAGTTGGAACAAGGTCGTTCTCTAGGGTTGCTCCCTCATCAAAGGTATAAAATTTGGTTTCCCCACCTTTGCTTACGCCCAGGTAGTGTTTACCTTCCGGGGTTGCAAAAGTGATCAGCACATCATTGCCGTGATTCGCCAAACCATGGAAAGTGATAAAATTTTCTCTAATGTATTTGCCAAATCCCATCATACCTTGCGATTCGTATGCATCAGTATGATCTTTCATGGTTACAAATTTTTCATTGGGATTGATTATAGGGCGTAATCCTAATGTGTCTGCGTCTATGTAATACACGACAGCCGTATTCGTTTCGATAATAGGACAATATACAAGATTGCCATGCCGGCGGAATGCAACAGGACTCTCACTTGAATTTGCGAAGTCAATATTCATAAACTCGTGCCGTACATTGCCGTCAGTGTCCAGAACCTTAATCCACAATTCATCATTTGAAGTAACCAAAATCGAAGAGTCGTTGACATAGGACATATTCCATATACTTGTGTTTGAATTGTTGAACTGCGGTTTAATATCGGCTATGTGCTTTTTGGTTTCGGCATCATAACGGAGAATCATACCATAATTAGCGATCCATACTTCTTTATGTCCATTATTGTCCACTACATCAAAGTCAGCAATACGCTCGTATTCACCGGGACCACCTCCCTGATGCGAGAGTTTATCCAGATAGTTGCCATCAGCATCAAACATGATAATTTCATTCAACGAGCGGATATAGAATACGCCATCGCGCCAAATAACTTTCATATTCCGTGTACCGACAAGCGAGCTGTCGTTGGTTTCCAGCTTAACCAATCTCGCGTCCGGGAACAGCTGCGAAAGTTTAGTTACCAGCGGCTCTTCGGTAAAAGTTATATCAAAAAGAGGTTCGTCAGGATTATTCTCATTTGTTTTTTTACAACCGATAAATGTAATAATAGTTACTACCGCAATTACACCTAAGATCTTTTTCATAACAAAGTTTTTATGATACAACAGAATTTAGTCATCACCATAATGCATGATAGGTTTTTGCTTTCGGTGATAGTTTCTTCCTTGGATTCAAGGAAAGCCATTCACCGGATACACCGATTACAAACTGATGGGTATAGTTGTTGGAAACAAGGTGATTGACTTTTGTTGACAAAATCCTGCCTTTGTAGCCAAGCCTGAGTGAAGTCGCGCCGAAATGGAGGTCAGCGGTCAGCAGATTGTCAAACCGGAAATAGTTTCCCCACCAGGCGCAGTGAGCAAGCCCGTTATGGTTTCCAAGGTAAATTTCATAATACAACTCCCCGTAGTCAGGCGAAAAGAACGCCCCAATTACCGGAAGAGACGGCTGCCATGTGAATGTTACCGGGAGTCTGCCCAGACGCATATTGTATGCGGCATATCCGGATGCGCCCACTGTAACTGCCGCTTTTGCCGAAACAGGATTGTTGCTGTTCCTTTCAAGGTAAAGGCATCCTAAGTCGAGATTCGCCGCCGGACCGACTCCAAGCGTAAGCCCTTTGACGATATTCCACCGGTGCATCATTGTCCATGAACCGTTGATGCCGCCATACCACATAACTGCGTTTCCGGCACGGTTATTCCCACGCTCAGCCTCTACTCCGAAAGCCAGTTTCATCACCCAGCTCTGCGGATTGAATTTCATTGCCTGCCACCTGTCATAATTGAGGGAGGCGCTGAACCCGTTGTAGTTAATCGGTGAAAGATAAGTATCGGCAAGATGGCTTGAACCTACGCCTACTGTATATGCGGCAGTTACGGGACGTAGAATTTCCTCCTCAACAGAGCGGGCACTTGCCATGGAAACAGCAATGAAACCCAACATGGATAAAATCAGGATTCTTTTCATCTAAAATATTCTTTGTTGCCCGGTAAGTTCATCACGCACCTCGTCATCCGAGCGCTCCTCAATCACTTCTTCCTGTGAAATCTCCGTAGCCGTTTCCTCTTCTTCAGGCTCCTGATATTCCGGCTCCTCTACAATCACCGGCTCTATTTCAGCAATAGAGGCAACCTGATATGATGTAAGCCTTTTGCCCTTCGCACGGAACGATTTCACACCTACAAAATCCATCGCATCCACAACTGCCGACCCACGCACCTCGTCAGCGCCTCCGAAAGTCACCTCAAACCTCGCACCCGGCTCATCGCTCATCGCCACAACCGCCGATTTGGGATTGTCTCCGATAAAACGCTGCTTCTTCGGCGAGCTTTCAAATGTGAAACGCTTGAGATAATAGAATCCCTGCGAAGCATCGTAAAGCACCACACTCCACACCTTTTCGGGACGGAAGAGCTCTATGCGGCTGATATTGTCATCATAGTGGTTAGTGCTGTCAAAGGAGGTCGTGTAATATTCCCCGTTGTTGAGCACCACCAACACCTGGTCAGTCGCATTGAACTCACCGAGATAATTCCCCCTCCCCTCATAGTTAAGCCTGAGCACATCCGGGTCGAACCACACCTTGCGGCCGCCGAGGGTGCTCTGCCCTGCCTCCTTGAGGCGGATAGAATGTACCTCGTTTTTGGTGACGATATTGCCCATAGCACCCTTGCCTCTCGGCTTGAGGTCGGCAAAATCAATATCGAGCTGGAGCGATTTAAGTTTAGGTTTAGGCTTGAGAGTAACCCTTACAATTTCAGCCTCACCGTTTGGATTCGCGCTGAAATATTTGATTTTGCTGTCCGGCTTGCCCTGGGTGACATCATAAATCTTGTCCCTTGTCACTCCGGTGACATGGAACCTCTTCATATAATAGATACCTCCCTTGCCGTCCTGATATATCACATTGTAGGTGGTGCGCTCATCCTTGTCCTTGAACACGGCGACATGCTGAATCTTGTCTTCACCGACAAACACCTTGTCCTGCACGCGGATAACCTTGTACTTGCCGTTGGTAAAGAAGATAATGACATCGTCCAGCTCCGAGCAGTTGCCGATGCACTCTATATCCTCACCTTTCAGCGCGGTGCCGATAAAGCCCTCTTTTCTGTTCACATAGAGTTTCTCATTCGCCTCCGCTACCCTCGCCGCGGCGATAGTCTCGAAATTACGCAACTGGGTCATTCGCGGATACTCAGCGCCATATTTCTCTTTCAGTTTCCTGAACCACTTTATCGTATAGTCGGTAAGCGCAGCAAGCTTCGAGTTTATATCGTCTATCTTGGCGTTAAGGGCAACAATCGCCTCATCAGCTGCCTTTGAGTCAAAACGAGGTATGCGCCCCATCTTTATTTCAAGCAGTTTGAGCAAATCCTCCTCAGTGACAGGGCGGACAAGCCTGTCGGAATATTCGGCTATCCTTTTGCCAAGATGCCTTATAGCTTCCGCCTTGGTGACACTCTCCTCATATTCCTTGTCCTTATATATCCTCTCTTCGATGAATATACGTTCCAGAGTGAGGAAATGCAGCTTCTCTTTTGTCTCGGCAAGCTCTATTTCAAGCTCAGCTTTAAGTATATCGCGTGTACGGTCCACATTCCTGCGGAGCACATCGCTCACACCGAGGAAATGAGGCTTGTCGTCATAAATCACGCAGCAGTTTGGAGATATTGTGAGCTCGCAATCGGTAAAGGCATACAGCGCGTCAATGGTCTTGTCGCTTGAAACACCGGGCTGGAGATATACCATGACCAATGCGGTAGCGGAGGTATTATCATCCACCTGGCGGATTTTGATTTTACCTTTTTCGTTTGCTTTGAGGATGCTTTCAATCAGTTTGCCGCTGGTAATGCCATAAGGGAGTTCGGTAATAGCAAGGGTACGGTTGTCAACCTTGTCTATTTTTGCCCTCACGCGCACCCTGCCTCCACGCGCTCCGTCGTTGTAGCGGCTGACATCTATCATGCCGCCTGTTGAAAAATCGGGATAGAGGATAAACTCCTCTCCTTTGAGATAGGCAATAGCGGCATCTATGATTTCATTGAAATTGTGGGGAAGGATAAGGCTTGACAAGCCGGCGGCGATACCGCCTACTCCCTGAGCGAGAAGGAGAGGATATTTGGTAGGAAGAGTCACCGGCTCCTTGCTGCGCCCGTCATAACTCGGAGTCCACTGGGTGACTTTGGCATTGAAAAGCACATCGCTTGCAAATTCGCTCAGGCGCGCCTCGATATAACGTCCCGCCGCCGCACTTGCGCCGGTGAGCACGTTACCCCAGTTTCCCTGCGTCTCCACAAGCAGCCCTTTCTGCCCGAGCTGCACAAGAGCTCCATAAATAGACGCATCGCCATGAGGATGATAAGCCATTGTAGCACCCACGATATTCGCCACTTTTATGAACCGCTCGTCATCCAGCTTCTTCATGGTGTGTAGCAGCCTGCGCTGCACCGGCTTCAATCCGTCGTCGGCGTTCGGAATCGCACGGTCAAGGATAGTGTACGATGCATAATCCAGATACCAGCTCTGGAACATGCCCCTGAGCTGATGCCGCACATTGTCATCACTCAGGTCAACAAGCATAGAACCGAAGCCGCCTTCAACAGCCTCGGAATCATCCTCAATCTCTTCTTCGGGAATATACTCCTCGTTTATATCGTCATCGCTCATCATGCAGTCATTTATACGGAATATCCATTGCGCGCGTATTCCGCTCTGTGCAAAGATAATAAAAAATCATTAAAAAAACGCTGCCGCCGAAGAATCACTCTCAGGCGGCAGCTCATGAAAAACCTATAAATTTGTCTTTTGGCTTATTCTTTCATATTGTGGAACACGTTCTGCACATCCTCATCCTCCTCGAATTTTTCAAGGAGCTTGTCAAGGGTGGCACGCTGTTCCTCAGTAACTTCTTTAAGATCGTTGGGGATTCTTTCAAACTCAGCGCTGATGATTTCAAAGCCGTTGTCCTCAAGGTATTTCTGGATATTGGCAAATTCCTCGAATGCGCCGTAGATGTCGATTTCCTCCTCATCCGCCTCAAGCTCATCCACACCATAATCAATGAGTTCAAGCTCAAGTTCTTCAAGGTCAACCCCGTCCTTAGGTTTAATCTTAAACACGCTCTTGTGGTCAAACATGAACGCAAGGCTGCCTTGTGTACCCAGGCTACCGCCGTAGCGGTTGAAATAAGAGCGCACGTTTGCAACAGTGCGGGTGTTATTATCGGTCGCAGCCTCCACAACAATCGCAATGCCGAAAGGACCGTATCCTTCGTAAACGATTTCCTTGTAGTCTCCTGCGTCCTTTTCAGTCGCTTTTTTTATAGCGCGCTCAACAGTGTCCTTAGGCATATTCGCAGCCTTGGCATTCTGCATGAGCGCGCGCAGGCGCGGGTTTGTGTCAGGGTCGGGACCACCTGCCTTGGCGGCGATGGTGATTTCCTTACCTATACGGGTAAATGTGCGGGACATATTGCCCCAGCGTTTCAGTTTTCTTGCTTTGCGGTATTCAAAAGCTCTTCCCATTGCGGTATATTTTTTATGTTTATTCTCTTCTTTTACGGTTTTATCTGAGCGAAGCCCCGAGTTTCTTCGAGAGGTTTGCGGTGATTTTCTCCATTACGGACTCAATCTGCTTGTCGGTAAGGGTCTTTTCATTGTCCTGCAACGTAATTGCCACCGCATAGCTCTTTTTGCCCTCAGGCAGGTTCTTGCCCTCGTACACGTCAAACAGCTCCACGCCCTGAAGCAATTTGCGCTCGCTCTCGCGCACTGTAGCCTCTACCTGCTCCATTGTCACAGTATTGTCTATAAGCAGAGCAAGGTCACGGCGCACAGGCTGAGTGCGTGGCAGCGGAGTGTAAAGCGGGCTCCTCTTCGCCACAAGATTGACAAGGGCGGCCCAGTCAAGTTCAGCGAATACAACCTGCTGTTTGATATCGAACCGGGCAAGCTGCTTTTTAGCGACAATACCCATAACGCCAAGTTCCTTGCCGCTGCGGGTAGATATGGCAATGCAGGCATCGAAAAGCTCATCAGTACCTTTTGACAACTTGATTTCACGCTCTGAAATGCCAAGGCGCGCAAAAATGTTTGCCACAGTGGCTTTCAGGTCAAAGAAAGTGGCATCCGCCTGCGGGCGAGCCCAGTTGCCGGGGCGGAGCGCTCCTGTAAGCCAGATACCGAGGCGTGAACCCTCGCTGTAGGGGGCAAGAGGCTTCTCGGCAGTGCTCTCGGCATGAGGATTGCGGGCATACACATTGCCGAACTCATACATGAGCAAATCACCCTGCTTGCGGTTGATGTTATGCGCAAGTGATTCGAGTCCGCCGAAAAGGAGGGTGCGGCGCATCACTGCAAGATCACTGCTCAACGGATTGAGAAGGCGCACGCAGGTGTCAAGCGGATATCCGGAAAGGTCGGCATAGTAGCTCTCGGATGTAAGGGAGTTGTTCAGGATTTCATTGAATCCGACAGCCGTGAGCTGCTCACCTATTATATTACGGAGTGTATTGTCTACGTCGGCGCGACTCTTGGACGAGAGGGCGGAGCGCACCGAAGTGCCGGTCTCCACATTATTATATCCGTAGATTCTCAAAATATCCTCCACCACATCGCACGGACGGCGAACATCAACGCGGTAGGTAGGCACGAGAACCTCCGACACCTTGTCTCCGGGCTTCGCAATCTCTATTTCGAGCGATTTCATGATTGAGTCCATCACCTCACGCTCTATATCCTTGCCAATCAGGCGGCGTGCGTAATCGTAATCAAACTCAACTTCGTAAGGACTGATTTTTTCAGGATAAATATCCACCGGCTCGCCGCAAATCTCGCCTCCGGCAAGCTCTTTGACCAGCATCGCAGCAAATTTTGCAGCCCAGAGCGTTGCATTTGGGTCGGTGCCGCGCTCGTAACGGAAAGATGAGTCGGTAGAGAGCCCGTGGCGACGCGCTGTCTTACGCACCCATGTGGGATTGAAGTATGCGCTCTCGATAAATATATCGGTGGTGGCTTCTGTTACACCCGAGTCAAGACCGCCGAACACTCCCGCGATACACATGGGGTCTTTTGCATTGCAAATCATAAGGTCGCGGGAATCGAGGGTGCGCTCCACACCGTCAAGTGTGGTGAACTTAGTACCCTCGGGACAGGTGCGGACAACCACCTTGCCTCCCTCGATTTTCGCAAGGTCAAAGCAATGGAGGGGCTGCCCGATGCCATGCAGGATATAAT
>CAMWQE010000054.1 GCA_947176335.1 uncultured Porphyromonadaceae bacterium
TTGAATTTCAATAATTTCAAAGTACTCTTATGATTTTTTAGTGGACACTAATGATTTTATCTCATCAATAGATTTACCTCCTATACCGAAATTTTCATCCGGAATATCCTTGATAGTTACTATAAAAAATTGCTCCGGGATACGTGTTATTTCGGAGGCTGTAGAGGTTAGTCGCTCAATCAACTGCTTTTTCTGTTCAGCAGTCAATTTCCCGCTTTCAATTGATATATAAGGCATGGAAATCTTCTTTTGTCATTATGTAGAAATGTTCTATACGCTTATCTCCGAGTGGAGAAATGATATCATTGTTGGTGTGATGGTATCTGAATCCGCATTTTTCACAAACCCGTTGCGATTTATAGTTACTATCATAGTAACCGCACCACACCGCATCAAGCCCTAAATCCTCAAAACATCTTGAAAGCAATGCTTCTACCGCTTCAGGAATCAGACGTTGTCCCCAATAAGGCTTACCTATCCAATAACCTATTTCAGCTTCCCCAGTCTTCATTCCCGCAGAATGAAGACTATTTGAAACCATTATTCCACAACTTCCTATTGGTTCACCGGTTTCTTTCAAAACGACTGCGTACGTTTCAGGTGCGGAAAAAACAGTACGGATAATTTCAAGGCTCTGTTCTACCGAAGTATGGGGGCTCCAGCCCGCAATCGGTCCAATGTCAGGGTCATTCGCGTACTTATATAATATTTCGGCTTCCGATTCGCGCCAGGGACGCAGTATCAATCTTTCCGTTTCTATCATGCAGTATATCTGTTATATGAATGTATTTCATATGCAAAGAAAAGAAATATCTATTGAGACTCAAAGTTTACAAGGATATAATTTGCAGCTTAATTCTTTGTAGTAAGGTAAACTCCTGCGATAATTATACAACCGCCTGCCAGCAACCACAATGTAACCGGTTCGCCGAGAATCAGTGATGATGAGATAATGGTTATGACCGGAGTAAAATAGATGTAGTTCGCTGTTTTTTCAGGACCAAGTACCTGGACCGCCTTGTTCCAAATAATAAAGCAGAGGAAAGATGCTACTATGCTAAGAAACAATAGATTAAATACTATTGAAGCAATCGCGCCACTGTCCGGCTGAGGCAACGGCTCAAAAACACTCCACAATAATGAACTTACGAAACCATAAAAGAATACTTTGCGTGTGATAAAAAGATTTGAGTATCTGATATTCAAGTGTTTGAGCAACAGACAGTACACCGCCCAACATAAAGCGGCAATGAGAACCAGAATATCACCGGCAGGATTAATGCCGAAATTCAGTGATCCGTTCAATATCACTATGCTTACACCGCATATTGCAATGAATGAGCCTGCCAACTCTCTAAATCTTATTCTTTGTTTATAAAATATTGAGCATAGAAATAAAGTCAGAACAGGAGTGGCGCATATTATCAGAGATACATTTGATGCGAATGTTAGTTTAAGGGCAGAATTTTCCGCAATAAAGTACAAGGAGCCTCCTGTAAGCCCCGAGGCAATAAGACATAGTTCATCTTTAGCTGAGTCCGCCCACAATTTGCCATGACAAAGCATTAATGTGCAAAGATATGCTATGGCAAACCGGATTATAAAAATCCAAAGAGGTGTCATGCCGTGAAACAGCAGGATTTTTGTAGAGACAAATGTCACTCCCCACACCGATATTGTGAGTATCACCAGAAGATTATAAAGGATTCTTTGATTCATTGCCTGTTTTGATGTGTTATCCAAGGACAAAATTATCAAATATGTGCCATTTGGACTATATTAATTGCATAAATTGGGAAATATTCCCATATTTGCATATGAATATCCATTTATTTCCTTTTAAGGTTATAAAATTGTAATTAAAACAGGAATCATGGCAAAATTAGATGAGATAGATGTACGGCTGCTTAAAGCACTACAGAATAATGCCAAAGCAAATACTAAGGAGTTGTGCGAACTTCTGCATTTATCGAAAACACCTGTGTATGAGCGAATACACCGGCTTGAGAACGAGGGGGTAATAATGGGCTATAACGCGATAATAGACAATAAGAAGGTCGGATTGCCACTGGTCGTGTTCTGCAATGTGTCCCTCGCCGTCCATGATGACGAGCATATAGAACGGTTCAAAAATGAAATTAAAGGGATAGATGAAATTATGGAATGCTACTCAACGGGAGGCTTCTACGATTTTCTGTTGAAGGTGATACTGAAAGACCTTGACGAATACAACAGGTTTGTATTTGAGAAACTTACCAAAGTGCATGGTATAGTGAAAATGCAAAGCTCCTTTGTGCTTAGCGAGATAAAACATAAAACAGAGCTGGACATAAGACCCTGATGAATATCTCAGCAACATGTCTTTCGTAGGTGTAGAGTGTGAAAATTCAGGTTTTTATGTATCTTTGTAAAAAGTTTAAACCCGAACAGCCATTTCTATGATTACAAATATTTTTTTCAAGAGCAAAAAGTTTCTTGCATCGCTGATGCTCATCCTATTATCCGCGAATCTCACATACGCGGTAGAGAAAGGGGAGAAGAGCATGGGATTCCGCGGAGGCTATACCACTAATAACCAGAGCGCTGTTGCGGGCATATATTTCCAGTACGCTTTCAGTTCGCATTTCCGTATTGCTCCGGATGTAAGTTACACTTTCCGCAATAACGGCACAGACGCATATTCCATTAACCTGAATGCTCATGTTCCGTTCTCTTTTTCAGAGAACCGTTTTGCTTTTTATCCGCTCGCAGGTCTTGATTACACTTCATGGAACATCCGCGGGCGTAAGGAGCTTGATGAAAATGATGATGCCAAGAGCCGCGTTGACCGACTCGGATTTAATATTGGCGCGGGCATTGAATACTATGCGAAACCCACACTCAAACTGGCTCTTGAAACCAAGTACCGCGCCATGAGGGACTTCGGCTCAGGCGTTTTCACTGTCTCGATAGGATATATCTTCTAACCGGCGATTCAGTATGAGCGTTGCCGTTTCGGTTCTCGTTCCATTTCATAATGCGGAAACCACTTTAGAAAAAGCTCTTGAGTCGCTTGCCGCACAGAAATGTGACGGCAACGTGCAGTACATACTTATAAATGACGGCAGCACTGACCGTAGCGAGGAAATAGTAGCGTATTTCTGCGCGATTAACCCACAATTCGAGAAAAAAAGTATTCTTATCAGCTATCCTTTCCGACAAGGAGTTGCCGCAGCAATATCACTGGGTATTACCAATGCGACAGGAGAATACCTTGCTAGACTTGATGCAGACGACACGTTTGAACCGGATGCGCTTGCAAATCTGCTCCAATGTGCAAGGACCACCGGAGCAGATATTGTATGCGGTTCGGTAAATAAAATAATCCCAGGGAAAAAAACAAAAATATTGTCTCCATCAAACCATTTCGGCGACCTGAACCGGATGCCGCTTGACACAATCAATTTTAGTTTATGGAATAAGGTGATAAGAAAGGATTTGCTTGTAAGAAATGAGATTATGCCAGTAAACGGAATTGATTGCTGGGATGATGTGAGTATCCTGTCACGGGTGCTCCCGTTTGCTTTAAAAACGGCTGTGCTTGACAAACCTGTGTATAATTACACTGTTGACAATGCCGTTACCTCGCTATCCAATACCAGCCATGATCTTGCCCTTCGGCAAAGGCTTATGTGCACGCTGCTGGTTGAAAAGTGGTTTGTGGAAAAAGGGATTGCGGCTGAATACGAGCCTTTTATCCTGCTGATGAAATTTCATGCAAAAGTAAAGCTACTTCGTGGAGGATATTGCGACATAACCAAATGGCGTGAAACATATCCTGAAGTCAACGCGCATCTGCTTGACTTGAAGCAGTTGCCTCTGCCGGTAAGGTTAGGATTTTATATTCTCGACAAGCTACCGAAACGCATTGCAGTGCCTCTCTGCCGCTTCATAGACAAAAGAGTGAAACGATAAATCAGAATTCGAGTGACAGTTTTACATTCAGTAGCCTGCGTGTCAGGTAATTCGGCACAGCATATTGCAAATTATTGACATCGCTTACCCAATAGTAATTACCCACATTGGAAATATCAAACAGGTTGAAGCAGTCAAGTCCGAGCCATGCGCTTTTAATCCACGGCAAAGCATTGCCTTTTCTATCCTCGGTCAGCAACCCATAAGAGAGCCCCAAATCTACGCGCTTATACGGCGGAGTCCGGAAATAACCTTTGTCACGGCTGCTATGCGGCGCGCTCTGTGGTAACCCATCCATGAATACTCCGCGAAGGTTGACCTTCAGTTTTGGCAATTTCGGCAGATAGTCCGTGAAAAACAGCGAAACATTATATCTTCTCTCGTTTGCAACCGGCACATTTACACCGTGCAAATTTTCATTAGACTTCATGACTCCTACTGTAAGCCATGAATCACTTCCCGGCACAAACTCACCGAACAGTTTCATGTCAAGCCCCGTGACATATCCCGAGCTTTCATTCAATCCGGAATATACTATTTTAAGATTGTCAATCTCATACGGGATTATATTGGAAAGGCTTTTATAATAAGCCTCGACTGATAATTTGAACGGGCGTTCAAATGCCTTGAAAGTGAAATCAGTGCCGAAAACAAATTGCAGGCTACGCTGTGACTTCACATCCTTGTTGAGAGTAAACTCGTATGCATTTTCGTAAAGCCGGTTTGCTATTTTTATCTCCTTGAAAAAAGGTGTCTGATGATAAAGCCCTGTTGCAAAGCGGAATGCCCAGCGTGGAGCAGCCTCAGGAACAAAACCTATCTGCGCCCTCGGACTCAGGATGAACTCTTTGTTGAATGAAGTATAAGTAGCCCTGAGTCCGGCGCTGATATTGAAATATCCGAAATCACCTGTAAGCTTCAGATTGTCCTGAATATATGATGATATTTGTGCGCTTGACAAAGAATTGTCAGAACGGTAGAAATAAAACACTTTAAGTTGTTCAGCGACTGGCAGTGAGTATCCGGCAGAATCGCGTCTTTCCCAACCTCGTGAATTTTCATCCATCCGCATATTCTTAAAAGTCACCCCATATGTCAGCGAATGGGATTTAACAGCTGATATGCCACGGAGAGAAGCAGCCAGAATAGTGGATTTCAACCTGTCCCGCGCATGGTCTTGGTAGCGTCCCACTCCCATTTCTCCGCCGATTGCGCCTCCGCTCGTACCTGCCTGGTCAAGCCAGTATTCCCCCGAAATATCGTATGCAACCAATTCGTCGCCACGGTATCCGGACAACTGAAGTGAAAGGGTGGTGGAGCGGCTTACACTGAAATCAAAGCCCATTCCGGCGAAAAATGAAGCGAACTTATCCTTTTCATGCCCGTCAAAATATACCTTGAATTTCTTGGCATCGTTCATAGTGCCGAAGTTGGTGGTGCGATCTTTCGGCTCAAACCGGTAATTGGCGAGATTAACGTCACCAAGTACCGTGATTTTCAACTTCTTGCTTGGATTGATGATGAAATACGACTGCCAGTCAAAGAAATCCGGGTCGTATTCCCCCTTGGTATCGGTGGTGGAAAGCAACGAGCCGTTCCTGCGGTAGCGCACGCCATGAAGTTGCGCAAACTTCGATGACGATGAGCCGAATGATGCCTCCGCTCCCATCAGGCTCGCAATAAGAGAGCCTTCAGCGCGTTGTGGCATTCGGTAAGTTACATCAAGAACCGATGACATTTTATCGGCATACTGCGCGCCGAATCCTCCTGTAGAAAATTCCACCGATTTGGTGAGATCCGGATTAATTATGCTTAACCCTTCCTGAGCGGAAGAGCTTATGAGCTGCGGGCGATAAACCTCAAATCCGTTGATATACACTGTGTTTTCATCATATGAGCCTCCCCGGACAGAATATTGGTTGCTCAATTCATTAGCTCCGGTGCCCCCCGGCATGGTAGCAAGCATCGATTCCACGCTTCCGCCTGTAGGATCAGCCGCTCTTTTGCGGTAGCCGCGGGTGTTGAGCCGCTGCATCGCTCCGGTCTGTTTCTGAATATCTTTTACCTCGACTTCCCCAAGCTCCTTTTCGGCAGTATGGAGGCGGATATTCATAATCAGCTCGCCCTTGGGCTTTATCAGTTTTCTGTTTATGGTGCGGTAACTCAGACAGGAAAAAGTTACGGTGACGGTGTCAGCAGAAAGCGCTGTAAGTCGGTATTCACCGTTGTTTTTTGTCATTGCCCCGGAAAAACCCGGAGAAATCTTCACCGTAGCGCCATCTATAGGCTTGCCTGCGTCATCAATAATCCTGCCGCGCAAAGTGAAATTTTCCGCACTCAGTCCAAGTCCGGAAAAGGCAAGAGCCAGAAACAGAAGTGTCTTTTGAAGTAGCGCCATCACAATCCAAACGGCATTACGCCGCTAAAATTGTAATGCAATCAAAGTATTTTTTTGAAAAACGAGCGACGCGCGAAATAGTCGCGGTGAGACAACAGCCTTATGACCCCGAAAGACACTCCGCAGACAATCAAATCAGGGAAAAAGAGAGTGTAGCATCCGGTCATCTCTATAGTAAGGAACAATGCCATCATCGGGGCGCGGATAGCGCCTGCCATCACTCCGCCCATGCCGAGGAGAACCATGTCGCCTACAGGCAGATAGATATCTGGCAACAGGGATTTCACGATTAATGCAAACATCAATCCGGCAATGCTTCCCGCAAACAGGGTAGGAGCGAAATCTCCGGCAACGCCTCCGGCACCGTTACTTGCCGATGCCGCAAAGCATTTCAGCAAAAGAATGCCCACACATATAATAAGGAAAGCGGTGTTGCCACTGAAAAACTTGCCAATCAAAGTGCCGTTTGACACCGAATTAAGGTTACCGGAAAAAAGCTCACCTATAATGTTATATCCCTCACCGTAAAGCGACGGGAAAAGATATATTGACGCGGCAAGCACAAGACCGCCGTAAAGGTTCTTAATCCACGGATTTTTTACGCTGTCATAATGCTTGTCCATACCCTTCATCACCGAGGAATAATAGAAAGAGTACAGCCCGCAGAAAATGCCGAGCACAATGAAGAGAGGCATCATAGACGGGGCGAAGATATGAGGGTCGGAGTAGGGCAGATCCGGTGAATACCCCGAGCAAAGGTATGTGGTCATTACGGCAACGATTGCCGACAGAAGCACCGTTATTACCGAAATGGTCGTCATTTCAAGCCTGAGCACTTCAAGAGTGAAAAGGAATCCTCCGATAGGAGATTTGTATATACCTGCAATGCCTGCCGCAGCTCCACAACCTACCATGACCATCATCATCTGAGGCGAGAGCCCGAAAAAGCGGGCGAAGTTGCTGCCGATTGCAGCTCCGGTGTAAGCGATAGGTCCTTCCGAACCGGCTGAACCACCGAATCCCAGAGTTATGCTGCTCGCAAGCATAGGCGCCGCCATGACGCGCGCCTTTATCGTGTAAATCCTGTTATTGAGTTTTGCAAGCAATTTGCTGACTCCGTGGGTAATATCCAACCTCACGATGTATCTCACAAAAATGCCGGTGAGCATTATGCCTGCAAGAGGCACAAGAATCATCAGCCACTTGATGTCACCTGTGAAGAAGCTATGGAGCCAGTTTGAAACTCCTCCAATCATCTTTTTCAGCAACACGGCACAAAATCCGGTAGCGATACCCACAAACACAGCAAGCACCGGCGCAAAAAAGCCCTCGCTGAAATGCTTTGCGCGCCAACGGGACAATGCTCCTATGATTCCTTTCTGCTGTTGTATCTCTTCCGAATTGTCCATACCAATTAGATAACCTGATTCCGACGGTTAATGTTTAGATTCTTTAGCCCATGTGCGGCAATAATCGCGGACAATGCATTCAAGGCACTCCGGTTTGCGCGCCTTGCACACATAGCGTCCGTGCAGTATCAGCCAATGGTGGGCTTTAGGAATCAAATCCTCCGGAATGTACTTGACAAGCGTGCGCTCGGTGGTAAGCGGATTCTTGCTGTCTGTTGTGAGTCCGATGCGCTCGCTGACACGGAACACATGGGTGTCCACCGCCATAGCGCTCTTTTCAAACACGACAGAGAGAATCACGTTTGCCGTCTTGCGTCCGACTCCCGGCAGTTTGAGCAGGGAGTCCATGTCATCAGGCACCTGTGAGTCAAAATCCTTAACAAGAGCCTGTGCCATGCCGATAAGCGACTTCGCCTTGTTGTTGGGGTATGACACAGATTTGATATACTCGAAAATATCCTCCTGGGTTGCCGCTGCCATAGCCTCCGGGGTAGGATACGCCTCCAGAAGGGGAGGAGTAATCATATTCACCCGCTTGTCGGTGCACTGTGCCGACAGGATAACCGCAACAAGAAGACTGAAAGGGTCTGAATATCGCAGCTCTGTCTTTGCTTCCGGCATAGCCTCGGCAAAGCGGCTCAGCACACCCTCATATCGCTCCTTGGTAGTCATGGCTCAGTTCCCTACAGGATTTATCAATGCGCTGAAGTGAATTCCTCAAGGAAGCGCTTGTCATTTTCAGAGAACATGCGCAAATCCTTTACCTGATATTTAAGGTTAGTGATGCGCTCCACTCCCATGCCAAGAGCGAAACCGCTGTACTTCTTGCTGTCTATGCCACATGCGTCGAGCACATTCGGGTCAACCATTCCACAGCCGAGAATCTCAACCCAGCCTGTGTGCTTGCAGAATGAACATCCCTTGCCACCGCAGAGGTTGCATGAGATATCCATTTCGGCGGACGGTTCGGTGAATGGGAAGTAACTCGGACGAAGGCGGATTTTTGTTTCCGGCCCGAACATCTCCTGCGCGAAGTAGAGAAGGGTCTGACGGAGGTCGGCGAATGACACATTCTCATCCACATACAATGCTTCGACCTGGTGGAAGAAGCAGTGCGCGCGGGCGGAGATAGCCTCGTTGCGGTACACTCGTCCGGGGCAGATAATGCGGATAGGCGGTTGGGTGCGCTCCATTACCCTTGTCTGAACAGAAGAAGTGTGCGTGCGCAGAAGTACATCGGGATTGCGGCTGATAAAGAATGTGTCCTGCATATCGCGTGCCGGATGGTCCTCGGCAAAGTTGAGCGCCGAGAAAACATGCCAGTCATCCTCAATCTCAGGACCTTCGGCAATTGTGAACCCAAGACGGGAGAATATTGCGGTAATCTCGTTTCTGACAATAGTCAGCGGATGACGAGTGCCGAGAGGCATCGGTGCCGCCGTACGGCTCAGGTCAAGCGAAGTCACTGAATCGTCCGGTTTTTGTGCGGCAGCCTCTTTTAATGATGCAATCTTCTCTGTGACAAAAGTTTTGAGTTCATTGAGCGGCTTGCCGAGGGTTCTCTTGCTGTCTCCGTCAAGATTCTTGAAGTCAGTGAAAAGAGCTGTGATAACGCCCTTTTTACCAAGATATTTAATGCGCAGGGCTTCAACCTCTTGTGCTGAGCCTGCAACCATGTTCTGTATCTCCTCCTTGAGTGAGTTTATCTTCTCTATCATCTCTATAGATTGTTTTTACGCTGCAAATTTACTTAAAAACTATGGAATATCCTGCTCCCCCAAATGAAAACATTCATTTATATGAGTCTATTGTAATACAGAATATATTAGTTTCCATTAATCTATGATTTCCCATGAACCGCCTTTGTCTGGTCCTAAACGATGAAGAATTCCATCCGATACGAGTGACTCCAATCTTCGCTTGACACTGCTCTCATGTATTCCTAATTCTTTTGCAAGTTCTGCACGGGTAACCATAGGATTATACTTGATAATTTCCAGTATACGTATTTTCTGGTCGGCTTTCTGGTCGGCTTTCTGGTCGGCTTTCTGGTCGGCTACTTTTGTTGAGCTAAATTTAGGACCTTTTAATACGGAAACAAAACGCTCACGAGGAATAATTACAGCCATACCACCTTGCTCTTCACAAAATACCGGATGAGTTAGATTCTCTGCATCAAAAGCTTTAATAATCTTTTCATATCCGCGACCCCATGACTCTATAAATCCGGCTTTATAAAACACATTGGCAATTTTCGGATTTCTTGGTTTAGAAGTATGTTTACCAAGTAATGTCTCTACTGTATAATCATCAGGCAGCCGTCCATCATTCCATAGTCGAATATGGTCATCATAGATGCTCATCTGATTCCACGTACCTGATTGAAGCTTATGAACAATCGAATTAAAGATCATTTCGCGTAATGCTTCCTCAGGAATCTCAAGAGGCTCTATGCGTTGTAATCCATCATAATAAATAGGGCGTACAAGATACTTGTCTCTAAGCACTTGCATAATTTTATCAGTCATCTGTATAAGATTCCCGCCAATAATATCCTGAGCAAGTAAGTCTGAATCATCAGTTCCAAAACGCCCGATTTTAAAACTTGATGTTACGAACTTGCGCTGAGGATATTTGCCGAAAAGTAGGACTGCGGCATTTGTCGGGATATTATCTGAAAGTAAGCCAAGATTATTCAGGACTTCTTCTTTCGTAGCCCATTCTGTTTCCGGCATCATTCGTCTTGCTGTGACAGACTTGGTTAAAAAATATTCAATAGCCTCATCGTCGATATCATCAAGTGTAACATCAGGGCACTGTAAGCCCCCCC
>CAMWQE010000055.1 GCA_947176335.1 uncultured Porphyromonadaceae bacterium
CTTTTAGAGAAATCTGAAATGAAAGCGCTGATAGTCTTTGCGTTTACAATGCGGTCAGTTACAAACTGCCCTATATAGTGTTTGAAAAAGGTTGCAGAGCGTTTGTTAGGAAAAATGAAGCATATATTTTTAAGGTCGTCTTTTTCATTTTCAGCGAATATTTGCGCAACCTGTTTAAGGAAAGGGGTATGTTCTGTCATAACTATTGTTTAAGGAGCAGGATTATTTTGATTGCAACATCAAAGTTGATAATCCTGCCGTTGCCATTGCCGGCAATGTCTATGCGCGCCTTGTCGAATACTTCAAGTATTTTCTCCACATTGCGCTCGTTGATGAATCTGGCAAAATTAACGCTGAACTGGGCTTCAGCTGCGCTAAGATAGTTAAGTTGCGGCAACTTGAAGTTGAAAACGAAGTTTTCCCTTATGAGCCTGATTGAGTAGTTGTAGAACTTTATCTCCTTCTCACGCCCGAGCGCAACCAAATTTTCGCTCCATGTTTTTAGCTCAGCTATTTTTCTCTGGTAGGCGAAACGCATCAGAGCTATGAACATATTGAAAAATTCGCTTTCATCACTGAGATTACCGAGATTACGCAATGCTATGCTCATGGAGCCGTCCGCATTGTGCGCCACAGCAAGTGAGGATTCCGGTGAAACTCCCGCTTCTGATTCAAGCAGACGCGCTATAGTGCTGTCCGATAGTCTGCCGACACTGATTCTCTGTACTCGTGAATATATTGTAGGTAGAATTTCAGCAGGATTGTCGCTGACCATTATGAACAGAGTGTCCTCCCATGGCTCTTCTATCATTTTTAGCAGTTTGTTAGTGGCTTCCTCATTCATTTTCTCAGGCAACCACCATATAACTATCTTGTATTTGGAGCCATGGGCAGCAAAAGAGAGTTTATGGAGCAATGCTCCGCTCTCGCTTGAATAAATAATAGGTTGGGCATTTTTCTTTTCAAGCATTTCGGTCCAGATACCGAAATCCATGAATAACCTGTTTTTTATGTAGTCTTTCCACTGAGGCAGGAAATCATCACTTACCGGAGGCGATTTCATTTTGTCAAGTTTGACAACCGGAAAAACATAATGGGTGTCGATGTGGCCCATATTGCTGTGCTGGTGGCATGAGGGGCACTCTCCGCAGCTGTCAGTGTCTCCCGGCTGTTTGCCCGTGCAATGAATATATTGAGTGAAAGCACGCGCCAGTGCCATTTTACCCACACCGGTCGGTCCTTCAATCAGCAGGGCATGTGGTATTTTGCCGGAATCGGCAAGCAGGCGAAGCCGGTCTTTTATATTGTCGTGTACAGGGATATCGCTGAACCGCATAATTATTCCTCGATCACATTACATTTTCCAGAATCTTGCGCACGCTTTTTGTAGCGTTCAGCGAATAAATATGGATGCTTGGCACTCCTGATGCGTACAATTCCTTCATCTGCATGGTACACCATTCCACGCCAACTGCCTTTGCTTCGTCATCATTCTTGCAAGCCATAAGTTGTGAGGCAAGTTCTGCCGGAATGTCTACATGGAAAACTTTTGGTAACAATGTGAGCTGTCCGCGCGTTACAATCGGCTTTATGCCCGGAATGATAGGTACATTTAGTCCGGCTTCACGGCATTTTTTTACAAACTCATGGAATTTGGTGTTGTCAAAAAACATCTGTGTGACAATATAGTCCGCGCCTGTATCAACCTTATGCTTGAGCCACATCATATCCATTTCAGAATTCGGTGCCTCGTCATGTTTTTCCGGATACCCGGCTACTCCGTAGCTGAACGGTGATTCTGCGACTATCTCCATTTCAGTGCCGTCAAGAAACAAGCCTTTGTTGAATGCGTTTACTTGCGCTGCGAGTTCGCTTGCATGTGCATGACCGTTTTCATTGGGCCTGAAAGATGATTCATGTTTAGCCTTGTCTCCACGTAAGAGCAGGAGGTTGTTTATACCCAGGAAGTTGAGGTCTATAAGTGCATACTCGGTTTCAACTTTTGAAAAACCGCTGCATATAATATGAGGAACAGCAGGTATGCCGTAGCGCTGCTGGATTGCTGCTGCTACTGCAACTGTGCCCGGACGAGAACGCTCACTTACCCGCTGGTATAGACCGTCAGGAGTGCTTTTATACACCATCTCGCTCCTGTGGGTAGTGATATTGATGTATGACGGGTCAAATTCGCGGATAGAATCTATGTTGCCGAAAAGCTGGTTGATACCTTTTCCTTTCAGTGGCGGGAGCACCTCCATTGAGAAACTCTTGCCCTCCTTGCTGCCGATTATTTCAGGAATTGTCATAATTTGTATAGTAGTCAAGGCAAAAGTAATAAAAAAATGCGAAATATCAACCGGTTGCCTCCCCCGAATCAGCTCAGATGGGTATGTTAGGGTATGCCCATAAAACTTCATTTTCCCAATTTACTGGAAATCCCATTGCTCTTAAATCGACATTAGGATAATTATTTATTAGGGATTTGAAACGTAATGCAAAGGTGTTTTGTGGATTAACTGTTTGAAGGAAATACAATATAATTGATAGGATATAGTATACACGTTTAGTGTCATCAGGAGTGGTAATGAATGGTAATTGTGTGTTACGAGGAATTAAAGGATTGATACTTAGCTTTCTGTTCCATAACCGACTATGATGTGCACATATATTACGTACATATACAATGGAGTGAAGCCATGATTCCATTACTGTATCCGATAAGCCATAAAATTTGGCAACTTTTCTTCTGGAGTGACCGGGTTTCAGCCAACGATACATCATGGAGAGTGTACCGAATGAACTGACTTCAAATGTCATCCAACTGGGAGGAAATGTATTAGAGTAGTTTCTTCGGAATTCAAGAATAGCCTCATCATCACTACGATTAAGTTCTGTCTTCAAATTAGATAGTAATGCCATGTGGCGATTTGTATCTCTGAAGTTAATGGTATCTTTGAACCAATATATACCTGCTTCTTCTCCCATTATGAGTGATAATTGAGTCCGGATAGAAATTTCAATCTTTTCCAATTCGGCATAAATTATCTTACGAAGGGTAGAATCAAATTTATATAGAGAATATGCATCCTCAAAATATGCATTTTCTTTGAATTTTCTTGTTCCTGCGATTCGTAAGGGCTTCAAATAGCTTTTTAATCTGAAAAGACTTATATTTGACAATTGATGTTGTGCCGTGTTTGCATCTGCAAATACAAGTCCTTCCGATTTTAAAATCCTTATTTGCTCAAGAATGGAAATCTGTGGCTGGTTGTATGAAGGTAAATCCATAAAAATAAAAAACTTACCCTGAGCGCGCTGTTCAATTGGGAAGCGGGGTAAGTATGTTGATGCAAAGATAGATAAATTTTATTAAATAATAAAATATAGAGTGATATAATATTACTGTAAGACCAATATATTACAGACTCAGATGTTGGAGAGCACAGTGGCGATGTCCTCTTCTGTTGTTGACCAGTCCGTTACAAATCGTACAGGAGTTTCCTTCTCTCCTCTGGGTCCCCACAATTCAAATGACGCGACTTTCCGGAGAGAATCAATAGTTTCATTGGGGAGGATAAAAAACTGTTGGTTTGTAGGGGAGTCTATAAAGAGCTTATAACCTTTTTTCACAAAGCCTTTTTTCAATCTCAATGCAAGTTCAACCGCATGTTTTCCAATCTCCTCGTAAAGCCCGTCGGTAAACAATGTTGAGAATTGTACCCCGAGTAGCCTACCTTTGGCAAGGGTAGCACCATGCAATTTCATCAATGAGCGGAATCTCGGCAACAACTCAGGACGTTTGGTTACAACAGCCTCACCAAACAGTGCACCACATTTGGTACCTCCTATATAAAACACATCACATAGTTGCGCAAGCTCCTTGATTGTCAGTTCCCCGCTCTCGGCAGCAAGACCGTAGGCAAGACGTGCGCCGTCAATGAATAGGGGTATGTCATATCGGCGGCAAACGGCATATAGATTCTCAAGTTCCTCGCGGCTATACAGTGTGCCGAGTTCCGTGGGATAAGAAACATACACCATGCCCGGGCGCACCATGTATTCATTTGTGGAATCAAGGTAAAATTCACGGATGAAGTAGCTCACATCCACCGCGAGCAGTTTTCCTTCGCAACCGCGTAGAGTCAGCACTTTATGTCCGTTAGACTCTATCGCTCCCGCCTCATGAACATTGATATGACCTGTGTCAGCTGCTACAACTCCGTCATTATGATCCAGCAGGCGGTCTATAACCACAGCATTTGTCTGGGTTCCTCCCACGAGAAAGAACACATCGCCATTCTCTATACCGCAAACATCCAGAATAAGGCGTTTTGCCTCCTCAGTGAATTCATCGCGTCCGTAGCCCACTGTGTGCAAAGAGTTTGTAGCAACAAGTTTTTCCATTACCTTGGGATGAGCTCCCACCATATAGTCGCTGTCAAAATAAACCATATATATCTGTTTTATCGGGTTCAAGTATCTTATGCAAAATTACATAATCTTTAATAGAACTATGCACTATTGCAGAGGTTTATGCGAACAATCTTATTTTCCCGATGTTAAACTTACAAATATTAAATTGAAAATACGGAACATGAATATAATAGAAGCAATGAAAGAGCGCCGCTCTGTGAGAAGTTACGATGGCAATGGATTGACATTGGCTCAGATTAAAGACTTGGAGAGGGCAATATCAGAATCATTTTCTCCCTTTGGCGGTAAACTAGATATAAGGCTCAAGCAATTTGACCTCAAAGCAGGATATAAACCGAGCACATACGGGATGATTAAAGGTGCGGAGAGTTTCTTTTTGCTTGGAATCGGCTCTGATGAAGCATCCGCACTCACGGCAGGATTCCAGTTTGAGCAGGTTGTGCTCAAAGCATGGCAACTTGGGTTAGGAACGTGCTGGATTGCCGCAACTTTTAAAGGCTCTGACTTTGAAAAAGGAGAGTCATGGCAGGAGGGCGAAGAACTTAAGATTATATCTCCGGTAGGCGTTCCGGCAAAAAAGTCGATAATGGAGAAACTGACAAGGATGACAATTGGTAGCAATAACCGCAAGCCATTTGACAGTCTATTCTTTTATGGCGACTTCAGTCACCCTGTACCTGCGGACAATCGTTTCCATGAAGCACTCGAAATGCTTCGGCTCGCTCCATCCTCAACTAATTCCCAACCTTGGAGGGCATTAGTAGACGGCAATTCCGTGCATTTCTACTACAAGCCAAAGAGTCCCGCCTCCGTGCTTGATACAGGTATTGGTATCTGTCATTTCTATGAAACGGAAAGTTTCTATGGTCGTAAAGGCAGTTTCTCAAAAATAGCGGACGTCCCGGTCCCTCCTGAAAACTGGAAGTACCTTGTCACCTATACCTCCGAGATCTGAACTGGTATATAGAAAGGATTTATGCTTTGGTTAAGTAAGAGCAAAAGATACACTAATGTAGTGGATATTTCTTATCAAAATCACTTATATAGGTTCTTTTGATTAAGTCAGGAATATTGACTAATATCATATTAGCTCCCCCGAATATACGGTCTAACTTCTGTCCTGGTACAATTTTAAATTTAGTCCGTCCTTTAACTAAATCCATGAGCATATTGGAAATATCGTCAGGCAAGCGTATTTCATAGCAGTAGGTGTTTTGGTTATCTTCCTTTTCCTTAACTAACGCGCCAACAAATTCATCTTTAATATCATGGTAAAATATACGATGTAGCAAAGGAGGATATACTCTATATACACCGTTTCCATCTTTATCCATCCATTTTTGAGGAACAATATAAACATCCTTTACATATAATGTTTCTTTATCATTGCTCATTGGTCTTACGTCATCTACCCAATACATGTCGTACCACTCTCCTTGAGATTGAAAGGATTTTTTTAATAGGACACGGTCATGTGATAGGTATGGAGATCTATGATAAGCGTTCTTATCTTTATCAACCTGGTGTTTATATACTTGTGAGAAACCTACAACAGAATGGCTAAATGCCAAAATGAGAATAATCATTAATCGCATAAATCCTTGAAATTTAGATATATGGAAATTGATTAATGCTGATTTAATAGATGCCATAAATGAATTAGTTTATTTTTAGTTAGCTGGTGCTTGTGGAAGTTCTTGGTTTTCATCTTCCTATAGAAAAATAATTTGCCTTTCTCTTGGATTCAACCATAACTCCCATGATAGTGACAAAGTTAATTAAATTGCAGTGATTATGCAATAGCCTCATGTTACAAAAATGAATCTTGTTTTTGTTTTGTTTGTCAAGCTTAGTCTTGTTTTGAAGTTTGAACATTCTAATTGGACGTAGCTTATCACATATGCATCCAAGATTTGAACTCATATAGTTAATAAACTGTTATATATTAGGGTTTAAAAAGAACCTGTTAAGTTATGACTTCAGAAAATAAAAACAAGATTGGCGGCATGCTGACTAATGCCGAAAATGTAATCCTGGTGATTGACATGGAGAATGATTTTGTGCTCCCTGACTCACCGATGAAAGTTGCGGGTGCCTACGCAACCCTCCCTGCTATTAAAAAGTTCCTTGACTACGGACGCTCTAAAGACTGGGCGGTTATTTATATCTACCGGATTCCCCGTAGAGCGGGAGGTGAGGCTGAGTTATTCCGTAAGCACTATTTTGAGGAGGGGCATCCTTTTTGCATTGCCGGTACCAAAGGAGCTGCAATTCCTGATGAAATAGCCCCGCAACCGGGTGATATTACTGTTACTAAACAGCGTTTCAGCGCATTCTTCGGTACTGACCTCGATATAATCCTGCGTGGTCTTGGCGCAAAGAATGTTTATCTCACAGGTACGCAGTATCCTAACTGCGTGCGTTCCACCGCAGTTGACTCAATGAGTCTCGACTATAATACAGTTGTGGTGACTGACTGCTGCTCTGCCGCGACTGAGGAGGTAGCGAAAGCAAATATCTATGACATGCAGAACATGGGCATCAGTTGTGTGCCGTCCTCACAGATAATGCAGTAATAAATACACTCTGTCATATTTAAAGATTAGAAATCCTCGGACATCTCCGGGGTTTTTTTATTACATGGATGCAACTTGCATAATTTATATCCTAAATTTTCTATTGGGCGTGGCATATTGTGTTCAGCCGAGGAGGACATCAAGTGCCATCATAAGTAGAAAACCTATAGCAAAACCGATTGTACCCATATTGGAGTGTTTTCCTTTCTGTGTCTCCGGGATGAGTTCCTCTACGACTACATACATCATTGCTCCGGCGGCAAATGCAAGCAAGTAGGGGAGGACTGGCAGAACCACTGATGCGAGCAGAATTGTCAGGATTGCACCTATCGGTTCTACAACTCCGCTTAGGGTTCCCATAATGAATGACTTTTTGCGAGAATTGCCCGCACTGCGCAGAGGCATTGACACAATAGCACCTTCAGGGAAGTTCTGAATAGCAATACCTATGGATAATGCAAGCGCTCCTGCCATTGACATATAGGAATTGTTATCCATAGCACCCGCAAGTGCGACTCCAATCGCCATTCCCTCAGGAAGGTTGTGGAGAGTTATGGCGAAGACAAGTTTTGCTGTTTTCGACAGATGTGATTTAGGTCCTTCACTCTGGTTACTGTCTATGTGCTGGTGAGGAATTATTACATCGAGGAAAAGAAGAAAGAGTATTCCCGCTGAAAACCCGGCAATAGCAGGAATTATGCTCATTATTCCCTCTTTTCCGGTCATTTCAATGGATGGAATGAGGAGTGACCATACAGATGCCGCAACCATCACCCCTGCCGCAAATCCGGTGAGGCTCTTTTGTAGCACCGAGGGTAAACTTTTCCTCATAAGGAAAACGCAAGCAGCTCCAAGAGTGGTGCCTGCAAATGGCAGGAGTATTCCTAAAGTCAAACCGTTCATATATTGATAACGGTTTATAGCGTTGTTTTGATTTGTACAAATGAAAAGTCCGGCATCAGTTTCTGACACCGGACTTTTATATGTTAGGTTTATTTAATTCAAAATCAGTCAGCGTTTTCCTTCAGCCATTTTGTCCTTACAGCATCCGGCAGATGCTTTACTGAAAAATCAGAGAATGTGACATTGAAGCCATTGCCGTCCGGGCATGCTCCCATCATGCCGATTTTAACAGGGCGGTTTGCCTCCATCCATGCGTTTCGCATGAGTGTGTACTCCTTGTCATCAAAAGAATAGAAAATCTCTATTGCGTCAAGGCGGCGCACGGCTTTAATCCATACAAATTCCACAGGACGGTCAAGGGCAATCACGCTCCAGTCTGAAGTGTGGTGGGTAACAACCGTGCTTAGATTGTATTTGCCGTCAACAAATTCAATACCGGTTTTGATATAGTTCTCATGATCAATGCGTATCATCATCCCCGCCTGGTCAAAGCGGACTTTGTAATCTCCGGATATTTTTACTTTTGCCTCGAATTCGCCCCCATATTCAGCGAAGTAAAACGGTGCGTCATCCACGGTGAAACCATAATGGGAAATGCGCCAGTAGTCACTTTTAGGTGTGACAAACATTGTCAGGCGGTTGTTGCTGATGTCCCATTTTTCCGGCTCATTGAACCAGTTCATCTTTTCAAGTGTCTGTGCTCCGGCGTACTGGCAAAACAGTACGGCAATGAGTGCGAAGAATTTCTTAACCATGTAATTATGTAGTTTAAATAACCATTTTTATTAATTATCTTTGCAAAGGTAAGCCATTGTATAATAATAGGCAATGGTTATAAATAACCATCTTATGAGCAATTTCTCCACACTTGATTCACTGCTGAAAGAGCAGGCTGCGGATGTCGGTAAAAATATTATGCCGACAGTGTACGATTACGCGAAAGGAATAGCGGATATAGAGGGTAAAATTGTAGTTGTCAGTGATTTAGTGAATGGTACAAGCAAAATATATTGCGGCAATTTTGCTGAAAGGATAGGGGTTGGAGGCTATTCGGAAGAGGAATCCATTTGGGAAAGGAAAATATTTGACAGGATGGATTCTGCCGAGAGAGAAAGGAAACTCATTGAGGAACTCCGGTTTTTCCATTACCTAAAGCATCTCGGCAAGAGCAGAAGGCATTACTACCTGTTGTCAAAGCTGCGTTTCAGAGATGCGGCGGGAAACTATGTGAATGTAGAGCATAAAATGTATTATGTTTATGGAGCGGATGGTAACTCTGTGCATTATGCTGTTTGCCTATATGGTCCGCTCGTAATAGATTTCAAGGGCACCTGCCTGATTATCAACTCCGTTACAGGCATAAGTGAGGAGCTTACATCCTCGTCAGACAAGAAGATTCTGACTCAACGCGAAAACCAGATTCTGAACCTTATTGATTCGGGACTGAAAAGCGAGGACATTGCGGAGAAGTTGAATATAAGCAAGCACACGGTAAGCCGCCACAGGCAGGAAATACTCGCAAAGCTTCAAGTGAAAAATTCGATAGAAGCATGCCGTGTGGCAAAATCGCTACATTTGATTTGAACCTTCTTTCCGGTTATTTGGTGAAGGGTAGTGCCCGTTGCTGAGATATCCCGAGTTGCATCGCCCTTTTGGCATCCGCTTTTGCATCGTCGTTTCTGTATCTCATTTTGTTGAGCATCGCCCGGTAAAGGTATAATTCTCCCTCCATCGGGTTAATCCTCAGTCCCTCGGCGATATCTGTGGATGCATCGTTGAGGTTTCCTGTCATTATACGGCATAGGGCTCGTGCCGCAAAGTATTCTGCCTGCGGGTCGGCATCTATTGCCTTTGACAGCGGGGTTATAGCTTCGGCATATCGTCCGGTGGCGGTATATATGTTTCCGGCGATTATATTGGTAAGGGGATTTTCCGGTGCGATTCGGATAAGGCTGTCAAGATCAGTTTGAGCCTCCGGGTAGTTTCCTGAACGGACAAGGAAATTTATTCTCATTGCCCTTGCCCTGACATTCGTGCTGTCTATTTCAAGGATTGAATTGCAATCTGCAAGCGCTTCATCATATCTGCCTAACGCTTCAAGCACATTGGCGCGGTTTGCCAGTACCGGTACAGCACGGGGAGCTATGTTGCAGGCATCGGTGAGTGTTTCAACAGCAATGGAATCCTTGCCCTGATAGAACTGCACCATTCCCAAGTTTGACAGCAGCAACAGGTTTGCAGGATTTGCCGGTTCCATGTGCATTGCATCCCTGAGGTATTTTTCTGCATTAACCCAATCGCCTTTTGCAATGGCGCTGTCGGCAACTCCCATCATCTTCACATAAGGAGTTTCCTCATCCTTAGTCTGCGCGATGGCGGCAAGAGTGGGTAAAAATGCTACGAATATTAAAATAAGTCTGATAGTCATTTAATTAACTGATTTGTATGCAAAGTTAGTGAGTTGGTGCGTATTGAGAGCAGTCTGTAAATGTAAATAGTGTTAAGGAAACAGTGAACCGAGGGTGTAATAATGGCGTTATTTAATAAAAATCGTCATTAGTGTGCACTAAAAAATGATAAGAGTACTTTGAAATTTTTGTAATTGAATTTGTTGTAAG
>CAMWQE010000056.1 GCA_947176335.1 uncultured Porphyromonadaceae bacterium
TCGAGACCTAGCATTTCAGCAGTTCAGGGCTGAGCGAGACACATATTGTTGAAGTGCGCATTGTTCCAGTGCCCGGACTAAGGATAATTCCTGATAAAATCAAGGTGACCATTCCGGTAGAGCCGCTGATTCTCAAGACCCGTTCTGTAATGGTTGAGCGTACCGGATTGCCGCGTAGCATCGGGCTAATCACTTTCCCTGCAAGGGTGGAGGTGAAATATCTTGTGCCGATGAGCGAGTACAACAAAGATTTCCCGATTACAGCTTATGTGGATTATTCCGACATAAATACATCCACGCAGAAGGCTAAAGTGAATCTATCCGGACTTCCGGCGCAATGCCAGAATGTGTCAGTAGTTCCCGACAGTGTGGAATATATCCTTGAAAAAATAACCCATCACGATTAATGCGTCTTGTTGCTATCACCGGTGGAATTGGCAGCGGCAAAAGTGTCGTTGCGAAGATTCTCCTTGCTATGGGATACCCTGTGTATGACTGTGATTCCAGGGCGAAAGGTATAATGGATGGCAGTAAGGAGATAAAGGATTTTATTTCGGAAAATATATGCACCGGGGCAATAAGGAGTGACGGCAGCATTGACAGGCAGGTTCTTGCTGAAACTGTATTTGGTTGCCCGGAGAAACTCGAAGCGCTCAATTCTGTGGTGCATGATGCCGTGAGGCGTGACCTTTCCGAGTGGTGTGTCGGCAAAGAGATTGCTTTTGTTGAAACGGCAATCCTTTACCAAAGCGGGCTTGACCGGATGGCAGATGCCGTATGGGAAGTTGTAGCTCCGAAAGAGATAAGAATTGAAAGAGTCATGTCAAGGAGCAATCTGACAGCACGTCAGGTTGAGGACAGAATAAAATCGCAGGACAGCTTTGTTGTTGAAAACAGCCATCCTGCGACTATGTTAATTGACAATGACGGTTTTATTCCTGTCTTGCCGAGGGTTCTTGAACTTCTTGAGCTTCTGAAAAAGTGAAATAGTCGGCATCACGCCAAGGGCTGAACTTTTCCCGGTCCGATTTCATTTTTTCACCGTCCAGCGTGCAATAGATTATTCCATTATCAAGGCGCATTGCAATATCCTTGCCCCAATAGTTGAAAGCAAAAGAATCAGTCACGGCATATTCACCATATTCATCTTTGCCACTGCGGTTGCAACCGATAACATACGCCTGGTTTTCAATGGCGCGGGCAATCAAAAGGTGTTCCCACGCGAATGCCCTTGAATGCGCCCAGTTTGCCGGCACAACCAGTAAATCGTATTTCAACTTATGGTTGCGGAGCCATGCCGGGAAACGGACATCGTAGCATATCGCCGGCATGATTTTCCAGCCTTTAAGGTTTATAACCGGAGGCAAGGAGATTCCGGCACTGAAAACTTTCTGTTCTCCACCCATAGTGAAGAGATGATGCTTGTCATAAAACCCGATATCACCGTCAGGCTGTATTATGAAACCGCGGTTGACTATGCGGTCACCATCCTTGCATATAAAACTACCGCAGATAGCGGTGCCATAATATCCGGCATATTCCTTAATCCTGCTAATGGTATCACCGTCCGCTGGCTCGGCAAGCGGTGCCATAATTGAAACATCCGCTATATACCCTGTTGAGAACAATTCCGGCAGAACAAGCAAATCGACATCAGAATCCAAGGAATCCAATATCTCTTTTACCTGCTCCAGATTGCCTGATATATCTTTGAATTTTATATCAATCGGAGCTAACGCGACTTTAAGTCCAGGTTTCATTAAAGTGCTCATTCTGCAGAAAATTTCTCAGGATATCTACCTACAAACGGGCGGTAATAATCCTTAATCGCCCTCATGTCCTTTTCAATATCCCCGCTCGGAGTGAATGTTTCCTCGATGATGATATTCTTTGTCGAATAGTCTATCGCGCCGAGTACAATAGGAATATGCGCTCCATAGGCTATATGGAGAAAGCCGTAACGCCATTTGTCGGTTCTGCTGCGCGTACCCTCGGGAGTGATTGCAAGCGAAAGCCTTTGTGTATCATTATATTTTTCAATAATGGTGTCTACAAGGGAGCCTCCTCTCTTTTTGGGAACCGGAATACCGCCAATCGCTTTGAAAATTAATCCTAAAGGAAAGAAAAACCATGCTTCCTTCATAAGAAAACCCGCTTTACGCCCTACTGAGGCATAAGCGAGTTTGCCAAGCACGAAATCCCAGTTGGATGTGTGCGGAGCCACGCATATAATACATTTAGGATAGTCGGGCACGGTTATATTAACCTTCCACCCGGCTATCTTAAGTATAAGTCCTGCTAAATTCATCTTTCAGTGTCTCAGTCCTCTTTTTTGGGGAGAGCACTGTTCATTTTGTTTACAATTTCCTGGAGTCCTTTGCTGAATTCATCACGGATAGAAGCGAATGCCTTGTTGATAAACTCTTTTTTAGCTTCTTTGTAGGCATGCTTTGATTCAAAATCCCTGGGAACTTTGTCGAAGTTCACATTGACTTTGGAAAGTGATGCTTCCTGAAGGGCTGCGATTTCGCGAAGCGCTTCATTCATAGCCTCGCGGTTTACACCGTCAATGAGGTATTTTGCAAGTGCACATTCAGCGGCAACGTCACCGCATATATAACGAATCTGTTTTTTGAGTTGTCTCTTGTTTGCCATAATATATAAAATTTAGTAGTTGTGTTCGGGGTCGATAATGCGTCTGAACGCACGGTAAGTGGGTGCGATGGAATCGTGGCGATGCGGCTGCTGCAATTGTCCTGCTTTATGTTTCGGGTCAACTGTAGCGATGAAAGTACCGTACTCGTCCGGGGTTATTGTGCCTGTAAGGGCGGAGGCACTTACACAGGTATGATAGTCTGCCTCATAGCCATATCTGTCTGTAAGCGATTTCTTCGCCGAAAGGATATCTTCGTCTGTAACGGTGACGGCTTCAACCTCCACTTTGCATGATTTCATCAGTTCCTGCACCCTTGCAAGGTTCATTGGAGTGGCGATATCAAGGGCAGGAGCAAGTGACTCTGTAATGCGGACAGGAGTGAAAGTTCCGTTCTTAAGAAAATCAGTGATTGCCGGATTTGTAGAAGCTGCGATGATTTTTTTCACCGGCAATCCCATCTTGACGGCTATTAGTGCGGCAGAAAGGTTTGCAAGGTTGGCGCATGGCACGGAAATGACGATTTTGTCAGTGTCCGCTCCATCCTCAACCATCTTTGCCCACATATAGAAGTATTGAATTACCGTAGGCAAAAGGCGCGCTATATTGATAGAGTTTGCAGATGCGAGCTTGATTTTTCCACGAAGTGACTCATCCACCAGAGTTGTGCGAATCATTGCAAGGCAGTCATCCAACGAACCTCTGATTTCAACAGGAATGATATTCTTTCCGAGTTTAAGGATTTTTCCACGAGCCTCCGTCGATATTTTCCCTTTGGGGAAAACAACAAGTACCCTGAAATTTTCAGAATGTGAGAACGCATCAGCTATTGCCACACCACTATCTGATGAAACAGATGCAATTACTGTTATCGGTTCATCCTCTCTGCGTGTTAGCAAAAGGTCAAAGAATTTTACCATGAATCTCACTCCCATATCCTTGGATGAGCCTGTGGGTCCATGGAAAAGCTCGGTAGCAAATATATTGCTGTCGCCAAGCCTGCGAACCGGTACCGGATATGTCAGGACAGCTGAAATGATATTTTTAATCTGCTCTGATGGAATTTCATTGCCTACAAGAGTGGATAAAACGATATAAGCAATGTCACGGATGGACATTTCCGGCATATTGCGGAAAAAAGCCGCAGGAACCTGTGGGATATCAGCAGGCACGAACAGACCGCCGTCCTGAGAAATACCTTCCCTTACCGCATCCTTGAAGGATAATTTGTATGAACTGTTTCCGGTGCTGTAGTAATGCATTATCGTTTCGGTTATTTTCACAAAGATAGCACATTTTGCCAAGCCCCGCGATTATTTGATTTTATTTAACTCAATCCTCCGGCTTGGTTTTGCACCTGTTACAAAAATAATATATGATTATGGAAGCCGAGGTGAGTGATTCTGAAACAAACAGTGCAAGCCATATTCCGGCATCACCGAAAATTACAGGCATCAACAGGAAGGATGGCACAAGGAATATAATTCCACGAAGCAACGCAAACGCTATTGAGGGGATAACTTTCTCGACACTTTGAAAATATCCGATTGCCGTGAGGTTGAAGATAAAGAAAACAAATGCCGCTGAAAACAGTGGGAATACCTTGAATGTGATTTGTGCAGAGGGATTATTGCTGTCAAGAAAGAGTTCCGTCAGCGCACCCGGGATAAATATGAATGCGGCGGTAACAATCAAGCCGCAACCTATTGCTGATAGAATAGCGAGTTTCTCTGTTGCAACTACCCGTTTCTTATAGCCGAGCACGTAATTATAGCTGATAATAGGTTGTGCGGATTGCGCGATGGCATTCCCAATCATGAACGCAAACGGGCAATAGTAGCAGGCAATACTGAATGCTCCTACACCATTGTCACCCATATATTTCATAAACATAAGGTTGCCCATTAACATCAGCATACCCATAGTGGCTTCACCAAGAAGCGCCGAGATGCCGATTTTACACTGGTAGCTGATGTTTCGCATTGTCAATGCAATGCTTTTGCGGGTAAGCTTTATTTTTATCAACCGAAGTGTTTCGGCAAATTTGCCGAGATATACAATCACCATGAATCCTCCTACTGCACAACTTATGCATGTAGCGATAGCGGCTCCTTTCACTCCCATATCTAACGGGAAGATATAAATGTAATCCAGAACGACATTGAGTAATCCGGGGATTACATTGCACCACATGGCATACTGGGGCGAACCGTCAAGACGGACAACGAACAATCCTATAGCTGCCCATGACTGGAACAAGCACGCCACAAATATCCATGGCATATATTCGGTGACGAGTGGCATCAGTGAGTCAGAGCTTCCGAGTATCTTTCCGGTAGTAGCCGGGGAAACAAGAGTCACGCATAGAAAAAGCACGACAATAATTGTTGCGATAAGCATCGCCTGGGTAATGTTGAGCCGTGCCGCCGTTACATTATTGTTTGCAAGATGAATGGAGGATACAACGGACGCTCCTACTCCAAGCATTAGGCTTATTCCCATCAGTACCATTGTAGGTGAGATGCAGATATTTACCGCGGCAAGACCGTCACTGCCTACTCCACGCCCAACGAATATGCCATCGGTAGCAGTCACGGCACAAAGGGCAAGCATTCCTAACAGCGTGGGAATGAAATAGATTTTAAAAAGGCGTGGTATCCTTATGGTTCCAAGGTCAATTGAATCACGTTGCATAATTTCTTTGTCATTGAGGGTTAAATATAAAATGCCGAATAAGAATCGCGGTTTTACCCAGTCATCTTATCCGGCAATATTTCGTGCCCTCCGATGAGGATTACAAAACGTCACTTTCAATAGGCGGTGCAAAATTACAAATTAATTCTGACTCTTAAAATTTTTCAGACAGCGGCAGGAAGCCTGAAGGTAAACTGGAGTCCGCCGTCACTGCCATTCTGTACGGAAACCTCTCCGCCCATTGCATTGATAACCCTGCGCACTATCGGCAGACCGAGCCCGGAGCCTCCGGTCTTGCGTGTCCTGCCGGAATCAACTCTGTAGAACAGGTCAAACAATCGACCGATATGCTCATTTTCCACTCCCATTCCATTATCAGAGAATGTGAAGGTGTGAAATCCGTCTTCCTCCTTAATCCACCGCAAGAACATTCTGCTGCCGCCGGAATGTTTGGCGGAGTTATATATCAGGTTAAGCAATGCATTTGTCAGCAACGATTCATGCCCCACAACAAGGCATTTATCCGGAATACTGTACTCAAACTCCATTTTACCGGTTACCTGTCCGTGCTTGATATCCTCAGCCAATTGCGCCGCAAGCCTATGGAAGTTTATAATCGTTGAATTATGCACGCTGCTCTGCTCCTGCAGGCGCATCACCATAGACAAATCGTTAATCAGTGTCGACAGGCGGTCGGTATTCTCTTTTGCCCGGACCAGGAATTTATTTTTAAGTTCCTCCGGCATATCTTTTGACTCGAGAATAGTGTCGAGGTAGCCTTTTATTATTCCTACAGGAGTTTTCAGTTCATGGCTTACACTCATTCCAATCTGGCGTTCATGTAAAATTTTTTCCTGCTCGGCATGTATGCGGTCACGGTATAATGTAAGCAGGTGCTTGGACACATCGCCGAGTTCATCTTTAGAGAATTGCCAGGAGTCAATATCATCCGGCAGACGGTCCGATGAAACAGCCTCAGCAAAATCCCTGAGCGCATATACATTGCGGCATACAGCCCTAACCCCGAAAAAGGTCAGCACGGACAAAACAATGCCAAGCAATATGATTGCAATCCACACCATAGGGTTGATGCTCAAAAAGGTGAGCACTTCCCTTTCATATGGCAAAGCGGCAAACGCATATATCTTGCCGTCCGGGCTCTTCTTGGAGCAAACCATGCTCCTGTCATTTTCAAGCATCATGTCCTGCACCGCGGACAAGTCATTATGATAGATGAGACTTTCAAATCCCGGCTTTATTTTACCGTTGCTGTCATAGACATTGATTGTTGCCGAAGAATTGTCCGCAACCATCTTGCCATTACTGTCGAAGACCGTTATACGGAGCGGTGCAAGAGTAGTGTTGTCGATGAAAAGGCGGATAAAATCTACAGTCTCGGTCAAATCTTCTCCTCTGTTGTAAGCATCTACAACGGTATTGCCTACATTAAGCAAACGATTCTCAAGATTTTCCCGTTGTCTCTGTTTCTCATGCGAAACAAAGTAAATGATTGTAATGCCGATTATAAGCCATAGAAGCCCTATGAGCGGAAAAAACAGTTTCCAATGCAGTTTTGAAATATCATGTTTTGAAAGTTTCATAGGACTCTTTTATTATGTAATATGGAACAGGTTTTACTTCCGGTCAGAGGCGGTGCACCATACACATATAAGTATAAGTGCAGATAAGGATATATTAATCAACTGCCCGGACAGTAATGGAGCACCGAAAAGAATAAAACCGTTTACAATTCCATCTATCCAAAATAATATTACTCCTACTGTCAACCACTTACGCATGGATGTGGTACGGTTCAGGATAAAAGTTCCTCCAGTGACTATAAGCCATAAAGCAATTACAATCAATCCTATTCCTACCGCTTTTTCAACAGAGGATTCTGAAGATATTGCAAGAGTGAAACCTCCGACTCCTCTACCGATTCCGACCAGAACAGCAAGGATGCCACCTATCACTGCCAAATATTTTGTCTGCTTCATATCTGCTCAACGGATATTAGCGATAGAGATAATGTCGGCAAATACTCCCGCTGCCGTAACTTCCGCACCTGCTCCATAGCCTTTTATAACCATTGGATAGTCATGGTAGCGTTCGGTGGTTATCAATATCACATTGTTGCTGCCGGCGAGGTTATAGAAGGGATGTTCCGAAGATACCGCCTCAAGCCCGACGCTTGCAGCTCCTTTGTCAAGGCATGCCACAAACCTGAACCTCTGTCCCTTTTTGTCAGCTGCGCTTCTTTTATCCTCAAACGTCGGGTCAAGTTCCTTGACTTTTGCAAAGAATTCATCCACAGACCCTTCAAAAAGTTCCGGAGGAAGCAACGGATTGATTTTGATATCCTCCATGTCAATATGGTAGCCGGCTTCGCGCGCAAGTATGACAAGTTTCCGCATTACATCCGTGCCACTCAAATCGACTCTTGGATCCGGCTCGCTGTATCCGGCATCCATTGCGCCGCGCACCGCCTGGCTGAAAGCTATGTCCTTGCTCAACTCATTGAAAATGAAATTGAGGGTACCGGACAATACAGCTTCAATCCTTAGAATCCGGTCACCGGAGTTAATCAGTGAATTGATTGTGTTGATTATAGGCAATCCTGCACCGACATTTGTTTCAAACAGGTACTTCACATCTTTTGCGCGCGCAATGTTTTTGAGCCTGAGGTAGTGCTCGAATTTTCCGGAAGCAGCGATTTTGTTTGCCGCAACCACATTTATGTTATGGTCGAGCAACCTTGCATACAGGTCTGCAATGTCAGCGCTCGAAGTGCAGTCAACAAACACACTGTTGAATATATTCATGCCTATGACCTCACGCGCGATAAGCTGAGGAGAGGAGGGTAGCCCTTCATTTTCAAGCCGTTCTCTGAATGTGGAAATATCAATACCCTCGCGGTCAAAAATGGCTTTTTTGGAATTGGCAATGCCCACAACCTTTAGCTCCAGAGCCTTATCGCGGAGAAGTTTCTCCTGCTGCAGGGCAAGCTGCTGGAGCAGGTGACGCCCAATGTTGCCAATTCCAATTATGAAAAGATTAAGCACTTGGGTGTCAGAGAGAAAAAAACTGTCGTGAATTACATTCAGTGCTTTTTTCTGGTCTGATAATTTTATTACAAATGAAATGTTGGTTTCCGATGCGCCTTGGGCACACGCCTTTACGTTGATGCCGTTTCGTCCCAGAGTATTGAAAAGCCTTCCGGCAACTCCAGCCGCATGACGCATATTTTCACCTACAATGGCAACAGTGGCGAGATTGTGCTCGGCATGAATCGGATTAATTTCTCCCGAGGCGAGTTCTTGATAGAATTCCCTTTCAAGCGCCTTTACCGAGTTTGCGGCATCTTCATTTTTAACGGCGAAGGATGTAGTGTTTTCACTGGATGCCTGCGATACGAGAAACACGCTTATGCCTTCTTTGGCAAGCGCATTGAATATTCGGGCATTCACACCCACAATGCCTACCATACCGAGACCACTCACCGTAATCAGACAAGTATCGCTGATTGAAGATATGCCTTTTATAGCCTTTCCGTCGCAACGAACCTCCTCCGATTCCCTTGTGGCAGAAATAAGAGTGCCGGGCGCGGATGGATTGAAGGTATTTTTAATCAGTATAGGTATGTTTTTGTGGAAAACAGGATAAATTGTCGGTGGATAGATGACTTTTGCACCGAAGTTGCAGAGCTCCATCGCCTCCACAAAAGTAAGGTGGTCTATGACGTATGTGTTGCTGATAACCCTCGGGTCGGCGGTCATGAATCCGTCGACATCTGTCCATATCTCCAGCACTTCCGCATCGAGGGTCGCTGCGATTATTGCCGCGGTGTAATCGCTTCCACCCCTGCCGAGGTTTGTAACATCACCTGAAAGATTGTCCGAAGAGATAAATCCGGGTACCACGGCAATCTCAAAATCTCCGCCTGCAAATGTCGCCGCAACCAGCTCGTTTGTCACCGGGTCAAGGACATGCTTGCCAAACTGGTCAACTGTTTTGATGAATGCTCTTGAGTCATAAAGCCGCGCACCGTTGATTATATGGCTGATAATCATGCTTGAAAGTCGCTCTCCATAGCTGACTATAATGTCAAGAGAGCGCGGGGAGAGGTCCTTAAGCAGGCTAACACCCTTGAATATGTTGGCAAGCTCGTCAAGCATACCTTCCGCCTTCTTTCTGACCTCAGCCTGCTCCTCAAGGCTTACCATTCCGGCGATGACATCTTCATGCCTCTGTTTTATCTTTTCAAAAGTTTCCGTGTACTCCGCAATATTTCCTGCGGCAGCGGAACGAGCTGTGGAGATAAGCATGTCGGTGACTCCTCCAAGTGCTGACACCACTATGATGACAGGAGTCTCCTCTGCTTCCACAATTGACTTGACACTCTGAAGGCTCTTGACAGTGCCGACCGATGTGCCGCCAAATTTCAATACTTTCATTTCTTAAAATTCTGAGGTGAAATGGAATTTTATATCAGGAAAATCATTTTGCGCCATTTGAAGCACATACGCTGAATCAGCGAGGAAAACATCCCTGCCTTCGCGGTCAAGTGCCATGAACTGGTGCTTGCGTTTCTTGAAGTTTTCAAGCGCGACAGGGTTATTGCTCTCAATCCAGCACGCTTTGTATAGCGAGATAGGCTCCCAGCGGCATTGAGCTCCATATTCATGAAGAAGCCTGTACTGGATGACCTCAAACTGGAGCTGTCCAACCGTGCCTATTAGCTTTCTGCCGTTGAACTGGTTGGTGAAAAGCTGTGCGACTCCTTCATCCATCAGCTGCTGTATACCTTTTTCCAGCTGCTTTGATTTCATGGGATCGGAGTTTTCTATGTATTTGAACATTTCAGGGGAGAAACTTGGCAATCCCTTGAAATGCAATGTTTCAGAAGAGGTGAGGGTATCACCAATCTTGAAGTTGCCGGTATCGGGAATACCGACGATATCCCCGGGATAAGCCTCGTCGACAATGCTTTTTTTCTGCGCCATAAATGCGGTAGGCGCAGCAAATTTCAGTGTCTTGCCGGAGCGTATGTGCCTGTAAGGCGCGTTGCGCTCGAACTTTCCTGAGCATATTTTGACAAACGCTATGCAGGAGCGGTGGTTGGG
>CAMWQE010000057.1 GCA_947176335.1 uncultured Porphyromonadaceae bacterium
CCGCATCTTCTTCGCACGCCAGGAGCTCCAGACACGTTTCGCAGACTACCGCTAAGTAAGTTGAAGCAGCCGTAAAGACATAGGATACATGTTGATAACAATATACATATAGTGAAAGAAATTAGCCAAACCTGACTGAAAGACATACATTACTTAAACAGCCTGTGTGAATCATCACACAGGCTGTTTAAGTTTATATGCACACTGCAATCAAATAAGTTTTTCAAGAGTCGAGGTGTTTGCTGCAACCTCCTCATCAGTAACCTCATAATTTGCAAGGTCTCCCGCAAGATAACGGTCGTAAGCTGTCATATCTATCAATCCGTGACCGGAAAGGTTGAAAAGTATAACTTTTTTCTCCCCGCTCTCTTTTGCCTTCAGAGCTTCTCGTATTGTAGCTGCTATTGCATGAGCTGATTCAGGAGCAGGAATAATGCCTTCAGCCTTGGCAAACATTGTCGCCGCTTCAAATGATTCAAGCTGCGGAATATCTACCGCATCCATCAGACCGTCGTTTTTTAGCTGGCTCACAACAGACCCTGCGCCATGGTAGCGGAGACCGCCGGCATGGATATTTGCGGGAGAGAAATTATGACCTAATGTGAGCATAGGGATAAGAGGTGTATATCCCGCTTCATCGCCGAAATCATACTGCATGACTCCGCGGGTAAGTTTCGGGCAGGATGAAGGTTCCGCAGCAATGAATTTGGTATTGCGTTCTCCAGAAAGGTTATGGCGCATGAACGGGAAAGATATTCCGGAGAAGTTAGAGCCGCCACCGAAACAACCTATAACTGTATCAGGATATTCTCCAGCCATTTCCATCTGTTTCTCCGCTTCAAGACCAATCACAGTCTGATGCAGCGCAACATGGTTGAGCACTGAGCCAAGTGCATACTTGCAGTTTGGAGTTGACATTGCAAGCTCAACAGCTTCGGAAATCGCAGTTCCGAGTGAACCCTGGTAATTAGGATGCTCGGTGATAATCTTACGACCTGCTTTGGTAGACATACTTGGGGAAGCAACCACTTCAGCACCGTATGTCTGCATTATAGAGCGGCGGTAAGGTTTCTGGTTATATGAAATCTTGACCATGTAGACGGCGAGCTCAAGACCGAACATCTTCGAGGCAAGCGACAAAGCCGCGCCCCACTGTCCTGCTCCTGTTTCGGTAGTGATATTGGTAACTCCCTGCTTCTTACAGTAGTAAGCCTGCGGAATAGCGGAATTGAGCTTATGAGAGCCGACAGGGCTTACGCTTTCATTCTTAAAATAAATATGTGCAGGAGTATCGAGCATTTTTTCAAGTCCGCGGGCACGTACCAATGGAGTAGGACGCCATATTTTATAAAGGTCGCGGACCTCTTCGGGAATTTCAATCCATGAATCGGTGAAATTCATCTCCTGACGCGATGCTTCCTCGGAAAAGAGCGGATAAAGGTCTTCTGCCTTCAAAGGCTCCTTTGTTGCCGGGTTGAGCATAGGGCGTGGTTTGACAGGCATGGAAGGTATTATATTGTACCATGCGGTAGGAATGTCTTTTTCCTGCAATAGGAATTTCTTGGATTTGTCTGACATAAGTAAGTGTAAATGTTTATAGTAATGTGCAAAGGTAATAAAAAGATACCATTCCTCCCCCTTTAATGGCTATTTTAGACAGTTAACCTTTATTAGTGTGAATGTGCGCGATTGATGCCTGCCATAGACTTTAACTTTGCAGCGAAACAATAAGCACACAAACAAAAACACGCAAATTATGAAAAATTTCGCTTTTAAGACAGCATGGTATGAAATTATCAAGGATTGCACCGTAGAAGTAAAAGGTCAGGTGTTCAGCGCAGTTATGGAATATGTGATGTATGGCACGCTCCCGGAACTTACAGGAGAGGCGGAGATAATTTTCGCTTTTATAAAGTTTGACATTGACGAGCGTGCTGACAGAAGGGAAAAGCGGCACGAAAAGAACCTGACTAAACAAAAAGAAGCGGCAACAGACCCTGAAGCCGCTAAACCGAGTGAGATGTCCGCAAATGAAAAGCGGACCACTACATATCTTCCAAATGAAAAGCCATACAAGGGCAACAATCGCGCATCAAAGCATGCTCAGCGCACGGAGCTGATCAAGAATTTCCAGCCTGCTCATCTGACGCCTCCGCTTTAATGTATCGGCAAAGTCTTGAATCACTCCATGAACTCCCTGGTGATTGAAAACACGGAAAAGGATAGTGTATTCCTGGTCGAATACGCGGCTTATCTCATCATCTTCAAGACCACAGGTTTCCCTACCTTCCTGCGCCACAATATTTCGTATCCTGTTTTTCCTTGACAATGAAACGGGTGTTTTGTCAAGCACAAGGCTGCGGCACATTATATTGGAAATAAGCATTGCCACTGAAAGCTCGTAGTTCTCCTTAATCTGCCTCCATGCAGATTTTGCTGACAGTCCGGGATTGCCGTTGAAGTAAAACATATCGTGCATCTCCATTATAGAGCCGGGCTCAGCATCAAGACTCATTGAAGAGAGGAGCTCCTCACCGTTAAACACCATAATACCTACAGCCATGCCGGTTGCGCCATAGCATTTGTCATCTTCGTTGCGATATGCGAGTTCGTTCTTCATAATCTTTTTTATTAATAACAACAGCTTTCAGTCATGTCAGTTCACTACCATAATCTTTGCAACAGCACCCTTTGAGACACCGTTGGCAGATGAGGATACAAAGATATAATAAACTCCGGTACGAACACGCTTTCCGGATGAGTTTGTCATATTCCATGTAATCATTCCTCCCTCCGCGTGCCCTTGCCACACCACTGTTCCGGATGAATCGGCAATCTTGACCAAAGCTCCATCCATAAGCCCCTCTACGGTTGCCTCTCCTCCATAATCAGGAGTAACAGGATTAGGATATACTTTTATCGAGGAAAAGTCGTCAGACGGCATCGTAGCGTCATTTCCGTATTCAATCACACCCTCCGGAGTAGCGAAATAAACGGAGTTGGTGATTCCTGATGCGAACACTGCATTTACCTTTTGCGAAGGCAATGGAGAATTTGACGCCGTGAAGTGCTTAAGAATCTCGTTACCGGCAGGATTTACAAGGTAAACCCCTGATGCCGCGGTTGCAACCCATTTTCGATTTGCTCCGTCAACGCTTATGTCAAGCACTATATCCGTTCCTGCCAGATAATCGGCAAGCCCGGTACCGTCACCATGGTCAATCTTGAGCCGGCGCACACGCAGATTTGAGTCAAGTGCATCTGCAGGAGAGGAAATTTCAATAATTCCCTCGGTGGTACCTATCCACACTTTTCCGTCCTTATCCTCGGCTATCGCAGTGACACGCTCGGGAGAGAAAGATTTGCCGTCAATATCTGTAAGGTCATTCCAGAGCACAGCCTTGTCATCATCGAAATTGTCCGGAGTACCGTTTGTGTGGTACGCAACAAAACAATGGTTGATATTGGATGAAAAAATAAATATCACCGGTGATTTGTCACAATGGAATATCCTTATATCCTTTCCATTTTCAAATCCTTTCAAATCTGGTATATACCAGTCACTACGCTTTACTTCCGATGGATTCAGATCTTTTTTTGCCGAAGGCAGAACCATTATTCCCGTAGAAGGAGTGAGCCCGTCAGCCCCGACCCACATATTTCCGCTACGGTCAAAACTGACTTCATAAACCCTGCAGCCCCAAGGAGCAGACATAGGAGCATTTGAGCTGTCATATTTCCCTACGAATTTTCCTGCTGTCACTTTATAAAGACCGTCATTGCCGGTACCTATGAAATAAGTGTCCTTGTCAGCGGGATTTTCTGCAAGGCGCGTCGTTGCCGCTCCCCTACTCTCCGCGGCAGGAATAAATTCAGCCGCAACATTTCCAAGTTCAACTCCGCGTGCTGCAACATCACATATATTACCGTCACAGAGCAATGTAGTCTGCTGTCTTGTAAAAATACCTTCGTTTTCCGTAGATAAAGCTTTACGGTACTCAGTGGGACCGAGAGTGGTGAAATATATCCTTTCACCGCTTTTGTCCGGTATAATGAACGATGCTTCCCGAACAGAGAATGAATAAGGGCGTACACGCCCGTTTATAATACCCCATGTATTTCCTGAACGGATGTATGAAGTAATTCCTTCAGTATCAAGTGTCCATATCTGTACCGAAGGGTCAAGTGCCCCTAACATACCACCTGATACATTTTCAGGTAAAGAAATTACTTCTCCACCGGCAACTATATAATTACCGTCAACGTATCCAATCCCTTTTTCAGTTATTATAAAAGGCTGATAAGTATAACCTTTTTCCTCTATTACCAGACTGTTATCTTCTGAAAATATGAGTTTAAGGACTTTGATACCATTTCTTCCATAAAGTACAGAAGTGTTTTCTCCGGCAAGCTCATCTATTTTACCGGGAGAAGCTATTTTTTTCCAGTTTTCAAGTTTATTTATGCGGGCACCTTTATTTATCGAAAGCAAGTCATCGCCTGAAGAAATTATAACAAGCTCATCAGTAACACCTATAGCGGTTACTTCATTCCCATAATTTCCGGAATCAATGACTTTTCTTTTTGAAACATCAAAAGCTACCACGCCGAAACCTGTCGCAACATAGAGTCTATCATTATCCCACGCAACATCATTTATTGCTTTGGAGGAGCTTACAGATGCATCGCGTATATCCGACATATTAATCAGGCTGCCGTCATCTGAAAGAATATCAATATTGCCGTTGGAGTAACACACGGCAAGCCGTTCACCGCTCCTGTCATAGAAGATGTTACTTACATAATAGTCACTCAGAGAATTATCGACAGTGTAAGAGAAGCTTTCCTGAGTGCCCTTGTCATAGGAAAACAATCCGCCACCGGCAAGGTAATAGACTTTTTCCCCAGTTTCGATAACTTTTCCAAGAGGCAATGTGAATGATGGATAAAGATTCCAGCTGCCTACAGGAACAGCGGCTAAAATAGAGAAAACGATTGAAAAAGCCACTAAAAGTGCGGCAATCCTTATTTTCATAATCCTATCTCCTCCGTTTACTTACCGAGAAGATAATCTATAAGCTTTGCAGTAGCCCTGCCGCGGTGGCTGATTGCATTCTTGGCATCAGCATCCATTTCAGCGAAAGTAACATTGCTTTCAACAGGTTTGAAAACAGGGTCATAACCAAAACCTGAGTTTCCTGCCGGAGCAAAAGTTATCTTCCCTTCAACAACACCATCGAAAAGATGCGTTTCATTTCCCTGCACCAAAGCTATTACAGTGCGGAAGCGTGCGGCACGGTTCTCCTTACCCTCCATATTTGCAAGCAAAAGCTTCATGTTTGCTTGCGAATCATGCCCGGGACCTGCATATCTTGCCGAATACACTCCAGGTGCTCCGTCAAGCGCATCGACAATCAGACCGGTATCATCGGCAAAGCAATCGTAGCCGTACTTTTCTTTAATAAACAGCGCTTTCTGCTGTGCATTTCCCTCAAGGGTATCGGCGGTCTCAGGTATATCCTCATGGCAGCCTATGTCCTCCAATGAAAGAATAGTCCAGGAATCTCCGGCAATACGCCGGAGTTCCTGGAGCTTATGAGGATTATTCGTAGCAAATACTATTTCTCGTTTCATACAGTATTATAACGTTAAACGAGCTATTCTATTTTACTACCACATTCACAATTTTGCGAGGCACTACAATAACCTTTACAATATTCTTGCCTTCAGTCCATTTTGCAGCACCTTCATTTGATAAGGCAACTTCCTGCACACGGTCAGAAGGCATATCGGCGGGAACCTCAATATTGTATCGAGCCTTACCATTGAAGGATACGGCATAGGTAACATTATCCTCTTTAAGGTACTCTTCATTATGCACAGGCCACTGCGCATCACACACAGTGGTGTCATTGCCGAGAATATGCCATAGTTCCTCGCAAACGTGAGGAGCAAACGGAGCAAGCAGGATTACGAGTTGTGAAAGCACTTCACGGTTATGGCATTTGAGTTGGGTAAGTTCATTTACACAAATCATGAATGCACTTATAGAGGTATTGAATGAGAAGTTTTCAATATCCGAAGTTACTTTCTTTATAAGTTTGTGGATTGATTTGAGTTCCTCACGGGTAGGCTCACCGTCAGTCACAAGCAGATTATTCCCCTTATAGAAAAGGTTCCAAAGCTTGCGGAGGAAACGGTTGACTCCGTCAATGCCGTTGGTATCCCATGGTTTGCTCTGCTCAAGCGGACCGAGGAACATTTCATAAAGACGCAATGTATCCGCACCGTAACGCTCTACAATATCATCGGGATTGACAACATTGAACATGGATTTGGACATCTTCTCCACAGCATAGCCGCAAATATATTTTCCATCCTCCAGAATAAACTCAGCATCCTTAAACTCAGGACGCCACGCACGGAAAGCATCCAAATCAAGGATATCATTGCTTACAATGTTTACATCCACATGGATAGGAGTAACATCATAGTCCTTTTTAAGATTGTAGCTTACGAAGGTATTCGTATCCTTAATGCGATACACGAAATTGCTCCTGCCCTGAATCATACCCTGGTTAATGAGCTTACGGAAAGGTTCTTCTTCGCAAACAAGTCCGAGGTCATAAAGGAACTTGTTCCAGAAACGGCTATAAATAAGGTGACCGGTAGCGTGCTCAGTACCTCCAATGTAGAGGTCAACGTTTTTCCAGTAATCATTAGCCTCCTTGCTTACAAGCGCCTTGTCATTCTTAGGATCCATATAGCGCAGATAGTATGCTGAAGAACCTGCAAATCCGGGCATTGTGCAAAGTTCGATAGGATACCCCTCGGGAGTTTTCCAGTTTTTGGCACGTCCCAGAGGAGGCTCGCCTGTTTCTGTGGGAAGGAACTTGTCAACTTCTGGAAGAAGCAACGGCAGCATATCCTCATCCATCATCTGAGGGATACCATCCTTATAATATACCGGGAAAGGCTCACCCCAGTAACGCTGACGGCTGAAAATAGCATCACGCAGACGATAGTTGACTTTCACCTTGCCAATGCCTTTCTCACTGATGAATTTCTTTGTAGCGGCGATAGCGTCCTTCACTTCCATGCCGTTTAGGTCAAGTTCAGGACCTTTTGAATTCATCATCTTGCCGCTCTTCGCATCAAAACTTTCCTCACTTACGTCAGCACCTTCTATAAGAGGAATAACAGGAAGGTCAAAACGGCGTGCAAAAGCATAGTCGCGGCTATCATGCGCAGGCACAGCCATGATAGCTCCGGTTCCATATCCGGCAAGCACATAATCACTCACCCAAACAGGTATTTTTTCTCCGGTAAGGGGATTTATGGCATAAGCTCCGGTAAACACACCGGTAACTTTCTTGTCTATCATCCTTTCACGCTCGGTCTTGTGCTTGATGCTGGCAATATACTCGTCAACCTCAGCCTTGCGGTCAGGAGTTGTAATCATATCAACATAAGCACTTTCAGGAGCAAGAACCATAAAAGTAACACCGAAAACAGTGTCAGCTCTCGTAGTGAATATTTCAAGCTCCACATCACTGTCTGCAATCTTGAATTTCATTTCAGCACCTTCGGAGCGTCCAATCCAGTTGCGTTGGGTCTCTTTGAGTGAATCGGTCCAGTCAACTGTCTCAAGCCCGTCAAGAAGCCTCTGAGCATATGCCGACACTCTCAGGCACCACTGGTACATAAGTTTCTGCTCAACAGGATAACCGCCACGAATAGATACACCTTCACTTACCTCGTCATTAGCAAGCACAGTGCCGAGTTTAGGACACCAGTTGACCATAGTGTTTCCGAGGTAAGCGATGCGGTAGTTCATAAGCGTATCGCTCTTCTCTTTTTCATCCATTGCCTTCCACTCATCAGCTGTGAAATCAAGCTCTTTGGAGCAAGCGGCGTGAATATCCTTTGAACCGTATTCATCAAAATGCTTTTCGAGTTCCGATATAGGCTTTGCCTTGCATTCCTTTGTATCGTAATAGGAATTGAACATCTGTATGAATGCCCACTGGGTCCATTTGTAGTAGTCGGGATTGCAAGTGCGCACCTCCCTGTCCCAGTCATAGCAGAAACCTATCTTGTCAAGCTGGCTGCGGTAACGGTCAATGTTTACCTTGGTTGTTATCTCAGGATGTTGTCCTGTCTGAATGGCATACTGCTCGGCAGGGAGACCGTAAGCATCGTATCCCATAGGATGAAGGACATTGAAACCCTGGAGGCGTTTGAAACGTGAGTAAATATCTGAAGCGATGTAGCCTAACGGATGGCCTACATGGAGCCCTGCTCCGGAAGGATAAGGAAACATATCCAGCACGTAGAATTTAGGTCTGGATTCATCTATTTCTGTTTTGTAAGTGGCATTGTCTTTCCAATATTGCTGCCACTTGCTTTCGATATTCTTGTGATTGTATTCCATATATATTTATGTGTATTGTTTTCTTTATTATTTAGCGGATAGTTCCAGCATACGCTCTATGGGCTTGCGTGCCTTTGCGGCAACTTCTTCATCCACTTCAATCTGAGGCTTCATGTCCCTGAGGCAGTCACGCAGTTTTTCAAGGGTATTAAGCTTCATGTATCCGCATTCGTTACAAGCACATCCTGCTTCCTCGGGAGGAGCGGGAATAAAATGCTTGCCGGGACATTTCTTCTGCATCTCATGCAGGATACCGCTCTCTGTCACCACGATGAAAGTACCGGCATCACTCTCACAGGCATATTTAAGCAGCACGGCTGTTGAACCCACCTTGTCAGCTATAAGCTGCAAAGGCTTCTTGCATTCGGGATGAACAAGGATTTTAGCTTCGGGATATTGCTTCTTGAGTTCAAGAATCTTATCGAGAGAGAACTGTTCATGCACATGGCAGCCGCCATTCCACAACAGCATCGAACGTCCGGTCATATTATTAATATATGTGCCGAGGTTCTTATCCGGACCGAAGATTATCTTTTCATCCTTAGGAAAAGTATCTACTATCTGCTTTGCATTTCCTGATGTCACTACCACATCCGTGAGGGCTTTCACTCCTGCCGTGGTATTTACATAGCTCACTACAGTGTATCCGGGATGCGCTTCAACAAATTTCCTGAATTCCTCCGGAGGACAACTGTCAGCGAGTGAACATCCTGCGTTTGAATCCGGTTCAAGCACAATCTTGTCAGGACAAAGTATTTTAGCTGTTTCCGCCATAAAATGCACTCCGCACATAACTATCACCGGATTGTCCAATGTAGCCGCTATCCTCGCAAGCGCGAGGGAATCACCTATGTGGTCGGCTATATCCTGTATCTCGGGCGCCTGGTAGTAGTGAGCCATAATCACCGCTCCCCTCTTTTCCTTCAGCTCTTCAATTTCTTTTATGAGCTTGTCGTTATCAGGAGTTTTAACAGCCATATAATCTTATATATAAATTAAAATCTTAAAAAATTTTTTTCTATGATGAAGAATAAGGTATGTAAATAGCTATGATAACTTTTCCGGCAATTGCTTGCATTTTACGGTTACTGATGCCAGTGCAACTGTTATATTCATATTATGAACATTACAATGTTATGATACTCAGTACTGTTACCAAGGTTATTTACATTATGTTTATAAGCTGCAAAGTTAGTAACTTTAGTTGGTATGGCAATTGAATAACCTGCTAAAAAGCGGTTGGCAACCGTTTGATAAACGATTGCCAACTTATTTTGCAGTTCTCTGTAGAAGCTTATATGGTGGTGGTTGCGAAGAATCAAAATAATATTATCAAAATGTGTGGCGAAGTTTTTTACTGTTATCAACACACTTTTCAACATGGTTATTCTTTTATGCCGTAAGCGAGGTCGCCGGCATCTCCAAGTCCCGGCACAATATATGAATGTGAGTTGATTTCATCATCCACAGCTCCGAGCCAAAGGGTGGTCTTGTCTTCAGGGAATGTAGATTTTATATAGTCAACGGCTTTGGTTGAAGCTATAACGGAAGCAACATGTATTTTTTCAGGCGTGCCTTTTGTAAGGAGCGCCCTATAGCTGAGTTCCATTGAAGCTCCTGTTGCAAGCATAGGATCGGCAATAATAAGGGTTTTACCGTCAAGCTTCGGGGATGCAATATATTCGATAAATATGTCAAAGTTTTCTTTCTCCTTATATTTCCTGTATGCTGAAACAAAGGCATTCTGCGCTCTATCGAAATAGGAGAGGAAGCCTTGGTGGAAAGGTACTCCGGCGCGGAAAATAGTGGCAAGTACAATATTTTCATCAATTACCTCACATTGCGCGGCGGCAAGCGGAGTAATTACTTCCTCTTTCTTGTAGGAGAGTGTCTTGCTTATTTCATAAGCAAGGCACTCGGCTGCAAGAAAGAGGAAGTATTTTCTCCCCTGGCCGGCGGGGAATGGGAGGTAAATGAAGCAATTATTGTAAATGGCACTATGTTACGCGCCGGAG
>CAMWQE010000058.1 GCA_947176335.1 uncultured Porphyromonadaceae bacterium
GGGGCGCGCTCGGGACTTACACCCGTTAGATTATGCCCATGTCGGGCGAACAAAATGAAATACCGGGCAGACCTTTGCAGATTGCCCGGCATTTCAAAGAGGTTTATTTATTATTTACTTACCTTCCACTCCAAGGTCCTTGTATGTACGCGGAGCGGGCACACCGGGAAGCGGCTTACGGGTTTTGAGTTCCTCCAGAATCACTTCGATAGCCTTGTTGAGCTGCTGGTCAACACCCTCGTATTCAAGCACCGGGTCATTGTCTATGACTATGTCCGGATCTACGCCATGATTCTCTACAATCCACTGACCGGTCTTTGCGTCATAGTTTGTAAAGAATGGAACGCGCACATCCGTACCGTCCATATATGGCAGTGAACCGCTTATGCCTACAATGCCGCCCCATGTGCGGGTGCCTATCACCTTGCCAAGACCGGTTGCCTTGAAGCTCCAAGGGAACAGGTCGCCGTCTGATGCGGAATACTTGTTAACCAAAAGCACCTTCGGTCCATGCATTGTTCCTTCCGGCACATTTCCCACACGGCTTGATGTGCGGCTCATAGTACGGCGGTACACTTCGCGCTGCAAACGTTCTATAAGCATCGGCGAAACATTTCCTCCGCCGTTGCCGCGGTCATCTATGATAAGCGCCTCCTTGTCAAGCTGGGGATAATAGTAACGCACGAACTCATTCAGACCCTCCGGTCCCATGTCCGGAACATAGATATAACCGACACGTCCGTTAGTCGCTTCTTCGACCTTCTTGATATTGCCGGTCACCCATTCGTTATGGTAAAGCATATCCTCGCTTTCAATGGGCTTGACAATGATAGTCCTGCCACCTGCGGCACCGGTATTGTTGATTGTCAGTTCAGTGGGCAGGTTGGCTTTTCCGATAAGGAGTTCGTAAATGTTGTCGACTGTATTTGTCGGCACGCCGTCTATCGCGGTAATATAGTCCCCTGCTTTGACGTCAAGACCCGGTTCTGTCAACGGTGAACGCAGCTCGGGACGGTAAGGCGCACCCGGCAGAATACGGTCAATCTTGAAATATCCGCTCTTGTCAGGAATGATTTCAGCACCTAAAAGACCCATTGAAATGCGTGCGGGCTTGTTATATTCGCCTATGTTCACATAAGCATGGCCGCAGGCGAGTTCGCCAATCAGCTCCCCGATTATGTAATTCACATCAAGGCGTGTCTTGGCATAAGGCAACAGGGCTGCATATTTCTCCTTGAGCCCTTTCCAGTCCGCCCCATGCATGTTTTCAAGATAAAATCCGTCGCGGAACGCACGCCACACCTCGTCATACACCTGCGCCCACTCTTGAGCATAGTCGGCAACAGCTATCAGATTGCTCAGGTCAAGGCGGTCATTCAATGACACCTTGTCTGCCGGGAAACCGGCGACATAATAATCGCCTCCCTGACGGAATATAGCCTTTTTACCGGCGGGAGCTATGGCGACGAGTTGTGCGTTTGTCACTTCACTGTCTTTCTCATCAGCAAAAGCGAAGGCTCGCAATGAGCGTCCTGCTGTATAGTAGAGCTTGCTTCCGTCGCAGTACACCGGGCGCGCATAATTATTGTTATCGATAGGCAGCTTGATTATTCTCCCGGCAAGGTTGTCGGTATCTATTTTTACTGTCACAGCAGCGGCGTCAGCCTTGTTGCCTTTTGGTTCCGCTGTGCTTTCGTTGCCTTTTATCAATAGCGGCGAGGGAGTGTCGGCTGCGAGCATTGTCATGTATATCGCTCCCATGTTGCCGTAAGCGTAGTTCCATTCCACGCGGCTGTATATCGGGTTCAAATCACGCGAGGACACAAAAATCAGGTATTTTCCGTCACTGCTGAATATCGGGGATGACGAATCATACCATTTTTCAGTAACAGGATATTCCTTGCCTGTGGCGAGATTATGGACATAGATTACTGACATATCGTTTTCTTCGGAGCGCGTATAGGCAATCCACTTATTGTCAGGCGAGAAGCTGACGGATCTGATTTCACCCTCCGGGCGTGTGATGAGTGTACGTTTCGCGCCTGATGCGGGGTCAACCTCAACCAAACGGTTACGGCGGTCGGTATAAAGGATTTTTTTGCTGTCAGGAGTCCAGAATATTGAGCGGATATAGGTGTCGTTGTTCTTTGTCAGCTGGCGGGTGGTGGATTCCGCTACATCATAGAGGTAAATCTCCGTTTCGCCCGTACCGTCGCCTATATAAGCAATCATCTTACCGTCCGGGCTCATTTCACCCTCGCGGTCATTTGAGCCGGCAGTGCGGGTCAGGTTTTTAACCGATCCTCCTTTAACAGGCACATCAAACACTTCGCCGCGTGCTGTCACTACAACCCTGTTACCCGGGTCGCCTATGCTCAGGTTTGTGACATTCTTACCTACATTCTTCCGCTCCGGGCGTGCGTCCACGTTATCTGAATTAAGGAAAACAGTGATTTTCTCGCTCTTGCGGGTTTTAGGGTCGAATTTGTAAATATAGCCTCCGTTCTCAAAAACTATGACGTTGCCGTTTGAGCTCGGGAATTTTATGTCGAAATCCTTGAAGTCGGTCACCTTTTCCGTCTTACCGGTCTTTGTGTTATACGAGAAGAGATTCATTGTATTGTCACGGTCGCTGGCAAAGAAAATCTCATCGCCAATCCACATCGGAAAGATATCCTGTGCATCGTTTTTGGTAATGTTCTCCACCTTCTTGGTTGCCGGATCGTAAATCCATATATCGTCAGCCATTCCGCCGCGATAGTATTTCCATGTGCGGAATTCGCGCATCACGCGGTTGTAAGCCATCTTTTTACCATCGGGAGAAAAGCTGCACCAGCCTCCCTCGGGAAGAGGTACCTGTGAAGGCATTCCACCGTCAGGGCTCACTGTCCACATCTTGCCGGTAAAGCCGTCACCAATGCGGTTTCGGTAAACGATTCTATTGTCCGGAGTCCAGTTTACTACAATATTGTTGGGACCCATACGGTCGCCGAGCTCGTCGCGCGAATTAGTGGAGGTGTAAGTGAGGCGCACAGGCTCTCCACCGTTAGCCGGCATGACATAAACCTCGCGGTTGCCGTCATATTCACCGGTAAAAGCGATTTGCTTGCCGTCAGGAGAAAAGCGGGCAAACATCTCATACCCCTGATGCGAAGTCAGCGGCTTTGCCTCGCCGCCTGTGATAGGCACTTTGTAAAGGTCACCTGCATAGCTGAACACCACATCGCTGCCATTGGTGGCAGGAAAGCGGAGCAAACGCGCCTCGTCAGCAAAGGCAATCGTTGCGACGCCTGCGGTGAACAGTCCTAAAATAAATTGTTTTCTCATGTTTGAATTGTATAATGCTTTGATTTGGTTGCTATTTCACCCCAAAAGTAATAATAATTCCATAAAGTATGCACTCCTGCACCTCAATTTCCACTCCCATGCCCGAAATAACTTTAACACTGCCCTCCCCTACTTTTTTATGGTTGTATATGATTTTTTATTACCTTTGCAAGGGATAATATTCACAATACTGTTATTGCATCCGATGAGGAAATTGTGCTATATATTATTGGGGCTGCTCATCTTTGCGCCCCTCGCAACTTTTGCGCATCACAAAAGCGTTCTGCTCGACTCGGCAAAAGTGGTTCGGTTTACATACAGAATCGGGCAGACATCTCCCGACATCTCCAATCCTAACAACCGTACAAACTTAAAGGCTCTGATAGACAGGCTTAACGGGATAGAAAAATCACACGACAGTGTGGCTGTGGACATTACATATTTCTGCGCGCCCGGAGGAGTCAATTCCATCAATCAGGGAGTCGGTGAAGCAAGAGCCGACAGGCTTATCAAGACTTTCGTTTCCGAGACACAGCTGCCCGACAGCGTATTCTTCATAACCGACGGCGAAGAGGGTTGGAAGGAGCTTTATTCCATCATTTCACATTCGCAAATCGACAATGCGGAAGAGATTTTGGGAATAATCACCACAGGAGACCCTGCGACAAGGATTAAGAGGCTCAAGAGACTGAACAAGGGCAAAACTTACTCTATACTGAAAGAGAATGTATTTCCCCGATTAAGGGCAAGAGTGAACGTAACGGTAGGAACACCTCGGGATGTAGCCGCGTTATTGCGTGAGCGCGAGATGTTTGCACTCGGAGTTGCGTCGGCAAATGGATGTGACACGTGCTCCCCGTCATGCAATTGCGCGCAGAATGGCACCTTATACCAGTACGCGCGCCGCGCGCCGGTGCCGGATTTCCTTGAATCCGGCGATTTTGCCATAAAGACTAATGTCATATATGATTTTGTGCTGATTCCGTCCATTGAATTGGAATACCGTTTCCACAGGCAGTGGAGCGTAGGGCTCGAATACGATATGGGCTGGTGGAAAAAGAGAAAGAAGGACAAATCATACCAAATCGCGGTGGTTTCTCCGGAGGTGCGTTGGTGGTTTCCCACATCCACCCCGCTTAAAGGATATTATATAGGAGCATTCCCCGGCTTCACCTGGTATGATTTTGAAAACGGAGGCACCGGACACAGAGGGCACGGAATATTTGGAGGCATAAGCTTCGGGCTCACACACCCCATATCCTCACAGGTTGCGTTTGAAGCGGGACTTGGCGTGGGCTACCTTAACCTGAGGTATAAGGATTATGAGCCTGTTGACGACCATAATGTTTATTCCCGTGAAAAGGTTGCAGGCTATTTCGGGCCGCTCAAAGTCAAATTCGCTATCGTGTGGCATCCGTGGGGTGGCACATCCAAGAAATCAAAACAGGCAAGATGAGAGCGTATTATCTGAATATCCTGTTTGCCGCGTCTTTGCTGCTCCTCACATCATGCCGCGAGGACTTATGCTACGAGCATAGCCAGAAGGCGATGATTTCCCTGAGCTATGAGCAGGAATGGGAAAGGGACTACGGAATGGCGCACCCTGCGAACTGGAATGCCGAAACACATGGAGGCGACTACGATTCACATCGTCCCTCTTTGCCGGAATCCGTGAATATGCATGTCTATTCACAGGAGTCAGGCAACACCTCGCTTACATTCCTCGGGCGTGACGGAGGCGAGGCAAACCTCGGCAGGGAGCAGTGCGACATACTCCTTTATAACAACGACACCGAATATGTTCTTATAGACGATAACGCAAGTGTCGTTGAGATGACCGCGACTACAACAACCCGCTCCCGGTCTACGCTCGAACCGATGCACCTTGGAGAAAGGACCGTAAGCGCGCCTGACGTGCTTTACGGCACATACCTGACCGATGTGCCGAAAACAGAGGCACATAAAGAGACCACTATGAATGCGGTGCTTCGCCCGCTTGTCTACACATATATAATAAGGTACGAATTTGAGCAAGGCATTGAATATGCGAAGCTCGCACGCGGGGCTATCGCAGGAATGGCGGAAAAGGTATTCCTCAAGGACGGCTCCACCGGTTCAGATAAAGCTACTGTGCTTTATGACTGTGAGATACAGCCGTGGGGAGTGATTGCAAAAGTGAACACCTTCGGTGTACCCGACTTCCCCGGCGAGCATTACCGCGACGGGGCTGTGGTCAATCCCGCCCTTGATTTTGTAGTGAATCTCGAAGTCATGTGCGCAAACGGTAAAATAAAGACATTCGAGCAGAATGTAACGGAGCAGATTCGCAAGCAGCCAAGAGGCGGAGTGCTTACTGTCAAGGGACTTGCCATTGACGGTGCAGGTATGAATTCAGGCTTCAACGCCTCTGTTGACGACTGGGGCGAATGGACTGATGTCGAGCTCCCGGGATTTGAAGTGAAATAAATAAATATCTCCATAATATGAAACTGATTAATTGCATTGTATCAGCAGCTTGTGTGGCAATACTGTCAGGCTGTTCGACCTCCGAGGTCATTGATGATGTTAAAAACGAAAAAACCGTAATAGGTTTTGACACCCACATGAATAAAAATTCAAGGGCGTTGGCAAATTCCAATTTCAAATCATTCCTCGTTTACGGCACGTACACGGCATCTACTTCATCGCAACCCGTGCAGGTGTTTTTCGGTGATCGCGTGAATAAAGGCACCGACGGTATATGGAAATGCGCCACAACCAGATACTGGACTCCGGACAACACTTATGATTTCTATGCGTACAGCTGCGAGAATGAAGACATTGATCTTTCAGAGACAGGACATGCCGTAATGAACGGGAAATTCCTCAACCTCTTGGAGTACACTGTTTCTCAGGCACACTGCGACCACGATCTCGTGTATGCGACAGCATTAGGGGAAAAACGCCCGGCTCACCAGGACAATGTCACACCCGATCCGGTATCCCTTCAGTTCAAACATATCCTGACAAGGCTCAAATTCACATTCACCAGTGAAATCCCCGGAGAGGAATATACCGTCAAGGTAAGTAATGTCAAAATAGTGAATTTCCGTAATACAGGTGATTTCCTTGGCTCAACCCAGTCATGGACACACCAGAGCAGACCTGAGGGCGTAAGACCATCCCTTACCTTGACAATACCGAATGGCGGAGTGATACAGTCACCTGAAAACGGCAAGGCGAAAAGGGTTTCAGTTTCTACAGAGCCTGTATATATGATTCCTTTTGTGTACACTGACGCAAACGTACAGGTTGAATTCGATTTCACCATCCAGGCACCTGATTCCAACAATCAGCTCCAGACAGTCATGAGCCAGCACATCACTGCCACATGGCAGCCCAATTGGTTGAAAGGATATAGCGTGAACAACAAAATCACCCTCACCGGCAACGATACCGGCATGGACGCCATCTCTTTCACAGGTTCCATTATTACTGATGCTGAAGATGGCTGGATTGGAAGTAGCAACGACCCACATTTCACTTTCCAGACCAAATAAATCCTATTGATGCATTCAATCAAAATATGGTCCCTTGCATTTACTGTAGCTGCTTCCGGTCTATTGATTGGAAGCTGCTCCGGTAGTGAAGATGAGCCGACGGTTCCGGAAGAAACCGGCACCCCGATGACATTCAACGCTGTTGAATCAGAATCGCGTGCCGCCGTTTCAGCAGCGGGTTTCAATGCCACCGGAACTGAAATAAAGGTGTGGGGTGTGTATTACAACCCTGAGAAGCCGGGATATTTCAATCTGTTTGACGGAACCACCGTGAAGCGGGAGGAAACCGGATGGACATATTCACCGCAACGGTACTGGATGCCGGGTTATACCTATGACTTCCGGGCGCTATATCCTGCAAATCTGAGCGCAAGCGCTAAAGTGGAATATGTGAAAGGAAACGGAGCGACCTCCCACATCAAGATTGACGGCTTTACTGCCGACGGCACAGATCTGATGGTCGCCTCTGAAAGGAGAATAGCCCTTGCGGATAACGACAAATCGCTTGCCGCAGTGGATCTCCGTTTCCGGCATATCCTCAGCCGTGTCACATTTATAGCGAAAACCGATGACACCGAGCCTTTCAAAATACTCGGTTTCAGGATAAAGAATGTAGCGGCTTCCGGCAATTGGGACGGCTCCACATACAAGGCTGACGGTTCTGATTACGGAAAATGGACCCCCGGTGAATCAAACGGCTCATATACTGCCGCCATCCCCTCCGGAGGGCTTTCGGTCGGCAACACGCCGGTAAGATTATTTGACGGAGATAATATAATCCTTGCCGTGCCGCAGCCTTTTGAATCGCTCGCCATCGAAATCGAATACAGTTATCCCGACGATGCCCGCATCCATAGCGCCGCCGCACAACTCTCCGGCACATGGCTTCCGGGTAAAAGCTACTCATATAGCTTTACAATAAACCCGCAGATACTTTTTGAGGCACCTGTAGTCGACGACTGGAGTTCAGAATCGGTCAACAGTCCTGATTTCGATGTGAAATTACCTTGATTTCCATACTAATTTATGACACTAAGAATACGCAATATATTTATTCCGGCATTTTTTCTGACGCTTGCCGCCTGCAATGACAACGCACCCGAGCAAACGGAAGAGAAAGACTTCATTAATTTTTCTGCGCCGGCAGTAGCTGAAACAACTGAATCAAGGGCAACTCCAGTGCAATCATCATTACCGGAGGGGAGCATTTTCGCCGTAAACGGCTACTGCATCCCGCTGTCAGCAGGCTATTCCTCCGTCTCCGATGAACAATACAATCCCGCAGGAGGAGCATTTGCATGGAATGACAAAAGCGCACTTGCCTATCCGGACGTGATGAACGGGGCGACTCTGAAAACCGAAAACGCCAGATGTTCCTACACTTCCGCCACACCCGGAGAATGGTATACTCCCAATAATCCTAAGGTACACAATGCCGCTGCACCTGCGGATTTCAAATATTCTTTTCTCGCATACGCTCCTGCAAGTAATAATTTCAGCATTGAGAGCAGCGTAGGCGCGCCGAAGTTGGCATATACGGTCGAATACCCGTGTGAGGAGGATGCCCTGTACGCTTTTGCAGCGGATCATAAGCGCGAGAATGGAGATGTTAAATTGCAATTCCATCATATTCTCAGCGGGCTCAGTGTAAAAATCAACAATTTCAACAACGAGGATATTACAGTCAGCGACCTGACATTGAACGGCAAATTTTACTCCTCCGCTATAATCGATTTTTCAACAGCAGCTCCGGCTATGAGTGCGGGGGACGCTCTGTCACATGCCGCGATGCCGTTTATAAGCCAACCGATCACTGTTGCAAAAGAATCCGCGCTTACAGTATCGAATGTCCTTTTTGTGCTTCCCAACCCCAAAGCGGCGGACGGGAATTATCTTGGTGTGGAAAAAACCATCACCGGAAGCTTCACATATAAAGGCGAGATAATTGAGATACGCATTCCCAAAGAGGGTGACAACTTCAATTTCAGCAGGATTCCAAAACCGGGAGTCAATTATACCCTGAACATCAACTTTACCGGCAGCGAAGTGAAACTATTGCTCTCTACCGGCGAGGAATATTGGGAAAGCGACTCTGAAGGAAATTTAAATTTCAACTGATTATTCAAATATGACTCCATATAAGTTTCTCAGCATCGCAGCAGCAATAATCCTGCTCTCGGCATGCACATCGGAGAATGAAAATGCCCCGGTGCCCGAACCCGGCGCCGGAATCACCATTACAGCAAATGCCGTTGAAATGTTGCCGGAAGTGATAGTGTCGCGCGCGGATGGACCGGAAAAATCCACTGAGGAGAGAAAAATCAACCGCCTTCACCTTTTCTTTTTTGACGCCGACGGCAATTTCCTGGTGCCCAACCCTAAATTGGAGAACGCAATCAGCGCATACCATATAGTTGACTTCGGACAGAGCGGTGCAAACAGCATCAATATACCCGAAAATGCTTTCACCAACCATGCTACCCTTGCCGGAGTGCAGATTGTTGCCGTTGCCAATCCTATCTGCGACCGTCCCGGCTGCGACCATTCCAATTGCTCTTTCCGTGTTGAAGGAATCAATCCTATAGGAGATATATGCCACGGTGACAAAGCGGATGCAAGCGCGGAAAAGACTATAAAGAATCTTGATGATTTGCTGAACTGGTACTATCGCCCTGCCGAGAGGAAAGATGTGACAAAGCTGCCGGAGGGCGGTATGCCGATGTTCTCCCGGATTAAAATAGAGGATGATTCCAAGGAAATACAGCTGAATCTGCGTTCACTCATGGCAAGAGTGGATGTGAATGTGAAACTTGAAGCATCAGAGAAAAGCGAGGAGTACCCGAAGTTGAAAATAACGGAGTACGTTATCAAAAATCTACCTGACTGCGTGCCTTTCGGCGGAGCCAGCGAGGGGGAGACCTCAGATGTGACCTTTATTGCTGAAGACAAGACTGTTCCTGTCAACAGTGAGCCACTCGCCGACGGACAGGAAGCCGCGTTATTTACATACTACACCTACGAAAACATAAAGAATGCGGCGGGAAACCTACCTGATAATGTCAAGAGCATGCCCGCAGAGCAGCAACAGCGCTGGAAACCGACAATCGCCGATGAAAATGCAAGCGCTTTTGCAATGAGAGGTGAATATGTTGACCACCAAGGCATCACCTATAATGCGCAATTCACGGTATTTCTCGGAAGCAATGAGACAGACAACTTTGAAGTGAAGCGCAACCACTGCTACAAAAACAATATCACTATCTCCGGGCTTGACAATATAAGCACCAATGACGGTTATGTTACTTTTGACGGCAGGGTGAATGTAGAGACATTCAATGAAATGTACATCTCAATCATTAATGAGAGGCACCTTGATGCCCACTGGTGCGTGATACCTATGGACATTTATTTCCGTGACGGTACCCAGTCGCCGGAATGCACCGTCACGATTCCGGATGAGTGCAAAGCTTGGATACATCTTGACCATTGCAGTTCCGAGGGGATGGCTGACAATGATTTTGTTGCCGGTTGGGGCTGCAAAGATTACTTTACAGAGGATATGCT
>CAMWQE010000059.1 GCA_947176335.1 uncultured Porphyromonadaceae bacterium
TTTCGTCGGCAGCGTCAGATGTTTATAAGAGAAAGCCTATAATAAATATGCGTATGTGGAGAGCAGCACAATGGATGCATGGTTCCTTAACAATGACATAGAGCGCGTGCTTTTCACTCCGGAAACATCGGCTAAGGTAACACCGCTATACTTGGCGAAAAAAGGAAGCTATTACCTGCAGAAATTCGCTTGGTATGAAGAAATCCGCCCGAAGTCACCGGAAGATGTCTTTATTGTGCCGGAAGCAATGGTGGAACTGATTAACTCCGCTCCTGCCGCTACTATTGTCAAGCGCGAAAGGAAAGTCAAGAAAAAAGGGCCGACTCCGGAAGAAGGAGCCACTGAGGACAGCAATAAAGAAGAGACCAACAGTGAGACGCCTGTAAAGGAAAACCTTGCCGCTGCTGAGGAAAATACTGTTACTGAGGAAGATACCGAATCCGCCACGACTGAATAAACACAAGTACATCTGCATTGGTGGTTTTCCTCTATTTTTCTCACTGATTATTTGTTATCCAACTGTTTTGATTATCTTTGCAGATGGAATGAAATAGTCATTCCAAGACATTTTAGTAAAATAAGAAGCGTTATGCTCATCTTGTAAGTGAAAACGTAGGAAATTTTCAACCGGGCAAGGATAGCATAGTGGTTCTCACGCGTATAGCGTGGGCTGCTGTTGCTACATCTGCTCAAATGGTTTCCTACGACCTTCACTTACGACGTGGCATAGTTGGCTCACGTATTCTTTTAATAACATATCTCTCCTTTTGAGCCAATGGAGAATCAAATAAATTATGAATAAGTCAATTATCTCATTTCTATCCATCATCTGCCTTTTCATGGCAAGCTGTCTCAATGATGACGAACCCAAAGATAAAGTTGAGGATATCAAAATAGAGATTTCTGCCGAAACCGGTATAACGTATCATTGGGGTGACGATAAGAGAGAGCATCCAATCGAATGCATGCTTGTCAAACTTCCAAACGACCCCGATAGATGGCAAACGATGATGTTCGGAGAAATCAAGGGCTTTACTTATGAACGCGGACATGAGTATTATCTCAGTGTCAGACGAACAACACTTGCAAATCCACCAGCCGATGCATCTTGCTACATTTACTCACTGATAAAAATATTATCGGACAAACTTGTTTCGGAACCGAAGGTTGCGGTAAACAATGAGCCATCCTCCATGAAAGACACTGAATGTCAATAACTTAGTTTCACTACTCAAAAGAAATAAAGTATCTCCCTTATGAAGAAATTGGTTTTATTATTTGCGTGCCTCATTCCACTGCTTGCATTTACCGCATGCGAAGAGAAAGATTCACCACTACGCTTTTCACAGGAAGAAATTTCAAATCCCAAGGATGTAAAACTCGAATACTATTCTCCTGACCCCTCCTGCGTTGCAAAAATGTACTGGATAACGGCTAACAGCTGCGCAAGCAAGATATCTTTACGGTGCACTAACGCCAACTCAATAGCTATTGAGAACCATGAAGGTAAGATTTTAGAGGAATACACCTCAGCACAGGGACAATGGAAGGCTGAATTAGTCAGCTCAAACACTATCACTTTTACTTTCAATGAAATTGACGGCAATTCCATTGATGAATCATACTCTACCAGCGAGGGATTCAATGTTATTTCTCAAACTAAAAAAGGTGTGGTCAGGGCAAATATAGGCGTTACGCGCCTGACTAAAAGCACTGACCCTATTTAGCATTCATCGGACCATAGTCCAAACTCCCGGTAAGTGAAAACAATTCCATTTATTTTATCCATTTGCCTTCTGCTGACCTGTTCATGCCGAAGGAACAAGACATTCCATAGCATCGATTCTTTCCACGACACTCCGGTATGGCAACTCGCAAAACTGGTTAAAGCACAGGACACCTCCAGGATAAAGGAATATATTGAATCCCATCCTTTCATTGACATAGATACCCAGGACTCGGAATTTCATAAAAACCTGCTTATCTGGACAATATTCAATGGATATTACGATGCATTCAAGACACTGCTGCAATCAGGGGCAAATCCGAATTTCGTTTCATCCCATGACGGTACTACACCACTGATTTATGCATCAAAATACCTGTCATACAACTACCAGCCAGACACTCGATACATAGAGACACTATTGCTTCATGGTGCAGACCCTAATATCATTACAGTTGACGCCTGTTCAGGACTGTCACGCAACCCATTAAGCGCAGCGGCGACAACATCGGTTGAATATGTGAAACTGCTTATAGAGAAGGGCAATGCGAATCCGTTCTTAAAGATTAACAATATTACCCCGGTAGAACAGGCTGTCATACAGAATCAATTGGAGACAGTGCAGTATCTCATATCCTCTTTTGATGTTTCATTAAGCATTCCATCAGGCACTTATGGCGGAAATAAAACTGTATTGGACATATTGAAAGACACAAGCTACCCTGAGGGGAGCAAGCTTCATTTCCAGAAACAACAGATACTCGCCTCACAGGAAAATAACAGTCATCTTACCGAGGAATAATAAAAAAGTTATTAACATCCTGTAGAAAACTCTTTTTGCCACAAGGGGCGCTTTATCGTAATTTTGCGATGCTAAAACCGGCACTTCCCGCCGTCAAGAGTTCAGATACAGATGAGTGATATTATCCGTCTACTTCCCGACTCTGTTGCAAACCAGATTGCAGCAGGAGAGGTGATTCAGCGACCGGCTTCCGTTGTAAAGGAGCTGGTTGAGAACGCTGTGGACGCCGGTGCAAAATCCATTGACATTATAATCAAGGATGCCGGCAGGACTCTGATTCAGGTTGTGGATGACGGCAGCGGGATGAGCGATACTGACGCGCGCCTCGCCTTCGAGCGCCATGCCACCTCCAAGATTGCGGCGGCGGCAGACCTTTTCAGCCTGCACACCATGGGATTTCGCGGTGAGGCACTCGCCTCAATCGCTGCGGTAGCAAGGGTTGACCTGCGCACGATGCTGCACGGCGCATCTGTGGGCACAAGATTAGTGATAAACGGTTCTGCTGTGGAATCACAGGTTCCGGAGGCATGCGCGCCCGGAAGCAATCTGATGGTGAAAAACCTCTTTTTCAACGTGCCCGCAAGGCGAAAGTTCCTGAAAAAAGACTCTGTAGAGCTCGCCAATATCATGAGGGAGTTCGAAAGGCTCGCCCTCGTCAACCCTTCTGTGGAATTTTCACTGGTCCATAACGATGCCGTGCTCCACAAGCTGCTCCGCGGCTCATTCAAGCAGAGAATCGTGGACCTTTTCGGGAAAGTGCTTGACAAACAGCTCATACCGGTGGAAACATCCACCTCCATTGTCAATATTTCCGGATTCGTTTCCTTACCGCAATACGCTCGCCGGCGCAACGCTCTCCAGTACCTCACCGTAAACGGACGCAATATGCGCCATCCCTACTTCCATAAGGCGGTGATGAGTTGCTATGAGAATATCATTCCCTCCGATGTCCAGCCGAACTATTTCCTTGACTTCAAGGTGGACCCGGCAACGATTGATGTCAATATCCATCCAACAAAAAATGAGATAAAATTTGAGGACGAACCGGCTATATGGCAGATACTCGTTGCTGCAATCAAAGAGTCGCTCGGGCGCTACAACGCCTCCGAGGGCATTGATTTCGATTGCCTCGATGCACCTGAAATACCGGTTTTTTCTCCAAACGCCTCTGCGAAGCATCAGGTTGATATTGACCGCAGCTACAATCCTTTTGCGGGCAATGCCACTGAAACAAGGCGCTCCGCATCAACAGGAGGCAGACCGAACGACGCGCTGCGTGCCGCCGGAAGCGACTGGAACAAACTATATGAGGATTTCACCGCCGAGACAACTCGACGAGATGCCGTTCAGCCGAGCGCGCTTAACAATCTTGCCGAAATAGACAACGGACCCGATACTCCCGATGAAATCTTCGACTCCGTTACAGAAGGGGCATCCGCTGCAAGTTGCATTCAGGTCAAAGGAAGATATATAATGTCACCCTCAAAGAGCGGGGTGATGGTGATAGACCAGCACCGGGCGCACATGCGGGTGCTATACGAAAAATATATGTCGCAGATTTCCCAGGGCAGTTTCGGCACACAGCGTCTGCTTTTTCCTGAAGTGCTCACCCTGTCTCCTGCGCAGAATGCGGTAATGGAGGCGATGATGCCTGTACTCTCCGACCTTGGATTTGACCTCGCGTTCCTCGGCGACAACTCATGGAGCATCAACGGCGCTCCACCGGTTGACAACTCACCCGTCGATACCCTCCATAAGATAATAGAGGAGGAGATGGACGGAGGGGACACCGCAGACAGCGCGTTGCGCAGCCGCGCGGCAATGGCAATGGCGAGGGCTGCGGCAGTTAAATACGGACAGACCCTTGCCACGGAGGAGATGGACCGTCTCATCAGCGACCTCTTCATGCTTCCGGCACCTAATTTCACCCCGGACGGCAAGCTTATTGTCAGCATGATTTCGATTGAAGATATTTCTAAAATGTTCACCTGACAATCATGGAGTTAGCTGAGAATACAGATTATTGCCCGGCTGTGGCATGGGTGCGAATCAAAAAAAATAATTAATTTTGCAATCGTGTTAGACATAATTCCACATATACAGTATCTCGTCACTTGCAATGACTGCGTGGTGCTCCCCGGGTGGGGTGCGTTCATAGCCAGCCATGTAAGTGCGTATGTATCAGACGGTATCATGTATCCGCCTTCAAGGGTTATCGGATTCAATCCCTCTGTCAACCATGACGACGGGCTGTTGGTGGCAAGTGTCGTGCGCCGCGAATCGATGCCATATCAGGCTGCGAAGGCAGCGGTTGCAGCCGGTGTAGACCAACTACGCAATCTTTACGACATAGCAGGCTTTGTGGCGATTCCCAGAATAGGCACACTCCGCAGGGACAAGGATTCAAATACTATATTCACACCTGCGGCGGATTCCATTGCGTCCGCTGAATTTATGGCTCTCCCCGCAATGGAAGTAGCGGCGGCTGTACCGGATTCTGTAAATGAAGGCGAAAAAGTAACCCGAATCAGTGGCATCCGTGCTTTCGGCAGGGTCGCTGCCGCGGTAGCAGTGCTGGTAGGGCTTGGCATCACCCTCTCTACTCCGGTTCTGGTAGATAGGGAAAGCAACCATTTCGCTTCGATTCCCGCGCCTGCGGTCACAGCGGCAAAAACCATCACATTGCCGTCGGTTGAAGCCACAAACGAGGATTTTTACATTGCTAAACCGGATTCTTCGGCTATAGAAACCGTTGTAATTCCTGCCGAAGCGCCGAAATTCGTGCCTGAAGCAAGCTATTACCTTATTGTCAGCTCACATTCAAATATCGGCGAGGCAAAGAAATTTGTCGAAATGCATCAGGGGGACAACCTCACCATTTTTGAAAGCGACAACCGTTACCGCGTGGTTGCCGCTACCGGAGCTACATTTGAGGAGGCGCGCAGCCTCAAGGCTGACACTGGTTTCAGCAGCCGTTACCCCGATGCATGGGTACTCAGAAGATAATCATAAAACCAATCCCGATATGAAGGACTTTCACGAACTGCTCGTCAACCGACGCAGCATACGCCGTTACACATCCGAACCGCTCACAGCCGAGCAAGTGCGTCTGATTCTTGAAGCCGGACTGCTTGCACCTACATCCAAAAACGGCCGTCCATGGCAATTCATCGCCGTAGAGGACAAAGAGATGCTTAAGCGTCTCGCCGACTGTAAGCCGGTTGCTGCACACCCTATCGCCGACTGCGCTCTCGCTGTTGTTGTCGCCGTTGACCAGACAAAGAGCGATCCATGGATTGAGGATGCATCCATCGCCGCTGCGTACATGCAGCTACAGGCGGCAGATCTCGGTCTCGGCTCATGCTGGATTCAGATTCGCGGACGCTTTACCGCCGATGAGATTCCGAGCGACGAGTATGTGCAGGAGCTCCTCGGCATCCCGGAAGAATACCCGGTTGTGTGCATCCTCACTTTCGGGCACAAGAATGAGGAGAGGAAAAGCGTTGACACCTCAAAACTCCTTTGGGAGAAAGTGCATATCGGCACTTGGAAAGCTGTGGAATGAGCGCCCGCCACGGAGTTGTCATTCTCGGTTCGGGCAATGTTGCATCCGCGCTTGCTCCGGTCCTTGATTCTGCCGGCTATCCTGTCCGGCAGGTGTTCAGCCGCACGGTTGGAAATGCTCAGGCACTTGCGGCGATGCTTCCGCAGGCGGTTGCCGTTGACACTTATGACTCCATTGTGCGCGATGCAGCGCTGTATGTAGTATCACTGACCGATACTTCAATCCCCGCAGTCGCAGAGGCTATGGCAAATACTGGCGGATTGTGGGTGCATACCTCAGGCGGAGTTCCTGCATGCATGCTCTCACCCGCTTCGGCAGAATACGGAGTACTCTATCCGCTGCAAACATTCTCAAAAGGGAGAACGGTCGATTTTTCTGAGGTGCCGCTTTTCATCGAAGGCAATTCCCCCGAAACTTTTGCCAAAATCAAGGATATCGCGGAGCGTATCAGCAATTATGTAAGTGAGGCGGATTCCGCAAAACGCCTTAGACTCCACGCTGCCGCGGTTTTCGCCTGTAACTTTGTCAACTATCTGTGGAGCAACGCCGATTCTATCCTCACAGCAGGAGGAGAATCGCTTGAAGTGCTATATCCGCTAATCAAAGAGACTTTAGCGAAGGCTATGGCGATATCCCCGTACGCTGCGCAGACAGGACCTGCAAGGAGAGGTGACACCGCTGTTACTGACCGCCATGCAACAGTCATGACCCCGCGGCAGGAAAACCTTTACAGGATTATTGCCGGGGAAATTGCAGATACCTACCTGAAAGACACTCCGCTCTGATGGCATCGCTGCTGCTGTTCAACCCGGAGAACGACCTTGCGCTTGCCGCCGGCTCAGCTAATTACACTCCGCCCGCTGCTGCGCTCCGCATTCGCCGTGCCGGCGCACTGTTGCCTATGTGGTTCGCACATCCGGGGGATTTCATCCTCGCTCCGCCCGAAATGGAAAGTGCGGCTGCAGAGATGCGTGAGAAATACCGCCTTCACGGCAAGATTTTCACCTCCGCAGACATTCCTGAGATAGACCGGTGCGTGCCGTGGGGCTGGAGCGCCCATACTGTGCGGACATTCCGCAATGCCGGAATAAGCGGTGAAATACTCCCCGATTCACAGAAAATAGAACGATTAAGGATGCTGAGCCACCGACGCACCTCTGTCGCTGTACTCAAAGCATTGGCGTACGGTGCGTTGCCGGTGGAAGCTTTTACTGTTGAGGAGGCTCTTGATGCGGTTTCCTCATTCGGCGGCTCCGCTTATCTCAAATTCCCATGGTCAGGCAGCGGCAGAGGTGTTTTTCCGGTTGCAGCAGGGAGCGACTCGCTTATATCGCTTGCCGCGGCATCTGTGCGCCGCCAGGGCAGCGTCATAATAGAGCCGGCATACAACGCTGTGACCGATTTCGCTATGCTCTTTTATTGCACTGGTGGAAAAGCGGAGTTTCATGGACTGTCTACGTTCAAAACCCTCCCCGGCGGAGCATACTCCGGCAATATCATTGCGTCCCAGGAATATATAGCAGGTAGCATAGGTCTGGCGCAAAGCACTCTCGACTCGCTGAGAAGCAGGCTTGAAATTGCGTTGACCGGTTGCGTGGCGCATGCTTACGACGGTCCTGTAGGAGTGGACATGATGATTGCGGACAAAAACGGGAAACAGATTGTTGTGCCTTGTATCGAGGTGAATCTCCGGTATACAATGGGATTTGTGGCTCAGGCAATCGCATCGGCAACCTCACCCGAAGCACCTCGCTTGCTTCAAATCTAAAACTTATCCGGCGATTCCCGAATATCGGAAAGATTTGCATAAATTTGCAATCAGAAAACATAAATCTATTGACCATGATTAGAAAACTTATAAACTTTGTAATTGCATTCGCCGCAATTATGCCGGCTTACGCCGCAGAGAAAAACACCAAGCCTTTCACCGCGCCCGAAATACGCGAATGGAAAGGAGCTACCGGCGAACTCACATTACCCCAGTCACCCGTCATAACCTATTCCGACGCTACCTTACAGCCGGTTGCCGATATTTTTGCGGAGCAGTACAAGGTTCTTACCGGTACCGCGCCGAAAGTTAAGGCTGGAAAGGGTACCGATGCAGATATAGTGCTGTCGCTGAAGCCGGTGAAAGGTCTCGGCAACGAGGGCTACACTCTTGAAATAGGCAAGAAAGTTACAATAACCTCACCGGCTGCGGAGGGTGTAAGATGGGGTACGCAGACCCTCCTCCAGATGCTCCGCCACTCCACCGCTTTGCCAAAAGGCACTGCCATTGATTCGCCAAACTACTCCGTGCGCGGTCTGATGATTGATGCTGGACGAAAATACATTCCGCTCGACTACCTCTATAAACTGGTGGACGACATGGCATACTATAAGATGAACCGCCTGCATGTGCACCTCAACGACAACGGATTCAATTACTATTTCGATGACGACTGGGACAAAACCCAGGCGGCATTCCGAATGGAGAGCGACATTTTCCCCGGACTGACAGCACGCGACGGTTCATACGGTAAGGATGAGTACCGCGCTTTCCAGAAATATGCCGCTGAGAGAGGGGTGGACATAGTCAGCGAAATAGATGTTCCCGCGCATTGCCTTGCGCTCACACGCTTCATGCCTGAAACAGCGAGCGCGAACGTCAGCAACGACCGTGACCACCTTGACCTTGACAGTCCGGCGACATACGACCTGCTTGACAAGCTTATCGCCGAATACCTTGGTGGAGAAGACCCTGTGTTTTCAAGCCCGCGGTTCCACATCGGCACCGATGAATATCAGGGAGACAGCCTGACTATGGAGAAATTCCGCGCGTTCACCAACCGCTACATCAAATATGTCAAGAGCTTCGGCAAAGAGCCGTTGATTTGGGGCTCACTCACCCATGCAAAAGGCAAAACGCCGGTTGAGGTGGACGGAGTTGAGATGTACCTGTGGAGCAACGACTATGCAAAGCCGGAAGACATGATTGCCCTCGGCTATAATGTTGTTTCCGTGCCGGACCGCTGGATATACATAGTACCGAAAGCAGGATACTACTATGACTACCTCGATAACAAGAAACTATATGAGGAGTGGACTCCGGCATACGTCAACAATGTGAAACTCGAAGAGAAGCACCCGCAGATTAAAGGGGGAATGTTTGCTGTGTGGAATGACCACCCCAACAACGGCATAACCGTAAGGGATGTCCATCACCGCATAATGCACTCCCTCCCCGTAATGGCGGCAAAGACATGGGACGGCGCTGACGTGAGCGTGCCGTTTGACCGTTTTGAAAAAGAAAGCGCCGCACTCGGCGAGGCTCCAGGTGTGAATGTGCTTGCCCGTCAGAGCGATGCTCCCTCCACAGTGCTTGAACTCGCCGAGGTGAAGCCGGCAATGACTCTCCCGGTCGATGAAATCGGCTATAATTACTCAGTGGAGTTTGACATTGAAGGCGGTAAAGAGAAGAAAGGCACTCCCCTCTTCAGCACACCGGAAGCGACAGTGTGGCTCAGCGACCCGATTACCGGCAATATGGGCTACAGCCGCGAAGGGCATCTGAACAGTTTCCGTTTCGACGTGCGTCCCGGCGAAAAGCACCATATCAGGATTGACGGCACCAACCGCACGGTCACCCTGTATGTGGACGGCAAACTCGTTGACGATATGAACGAGCGTTGGGTAAGCTACAACGGCAGCAAAAGGAAAATGGCACAGGTGCGCACCCTCGTGTTCCCACTCCGCAATGCCGGCGACTTCAACAGCCGCATCACCAACCTCAAAGTCTCCCACACCGACTGATTGAATATTTAAAATAGTTTTTATAACTTTACAACCGCATATCGCCTGCGGAGTCCCGATATGGGGTAATGGGGCGGGTGCGGTTACAGTTTCGGCTATCCTTGCGGCGCAAGCGGCAGGCGAATAAGCCGGGCAAAGACATATTAAGAGCGTTTATCAGCGCTTATTCTTGACGGATCGAAATCTGGCAGTTTCAATATCACAGTCAGGAATGAGGCAACGATAGGCGCCTTCCGGAGTATGATATACCCCGACGAGAGCGTGTAGCGATACACCTCCTTGTCAACATATCATACAGCGTGAGGCTCCGCGTTGCTCGTTCTACTGTGATGGGCAATGCCAGAGCCTCGATTCGTGGGACGAG
>CAMWQE010000060.1 GCA_947176335.1 uncultured Porphyromonadaceae bacterium
AAAATTAAATGTAAAGGTGGATGACCTCATAGACTAACTTTGTGAACTGCCAATCCAGGGACCTCTTTCCGAAGACGTTATGGAAAATGTTCTCGGCATCCGTTGCGCCGACCTTGCTTTCTACACATTCAAGGAAACAACTCTGCCAAACGGCTCTGCGGTGCTTGTGAGCCGCACAGGCTATACCGGCGAGGATGGATTTGAAATTTACGCGGCTCCCGCGCTTATCGTTGAGATTTGGAATACCCTTATGGAGAGTGGGAAAGCACTTCCATGCGGGCTCGGTTGCCGCGACACCCTCCGCTTTGAGGTAGGTTTGCCACTTTATGGCGATGAGCTTGCCGATGACATCACTCCGCTTGAAGCAGGACTCGGCATTTTCGTGAAGCTTGACAAAGAGGGAGGTTTTATAGGGCGTGACGCTCTCGCCGCACAGAAAGCAGAGGGGCTGAAACGTAAAATCGTCGGAATCGAACTGCACGACAAGGCAATTCCGCGCCACGGTTACGAGATACTCACCCCCGATGCCTCAAAAGTTATCGGCACGGTAACCACCGGATATCGCGGTCTGTCTGTCGACAAGAGCATCGCAATGGCGCTCATTGACGCCGAATATGCTGCTACAGGTACCCCCGTGGCTGTGAAGATACGCAAGAAAGTATTCCCCGCAACAGTCACTTCAAAGAAATTCTACAAGAAAAGTTACAAAAAATAAATCAAATAATTATCACTGTTATGAGCAAGACATATTATTCAAACACCCACGAGTACGCAGTTGTAGACGGCGATATAGCCCTTATCGGCATATCTGATTTCGCGCAGAAAGCGCTTGGCAACGTTGTTTACGTTGATATGCCCGAAGTTGGCGACGAAGTTGAGGCGGGAGAAGATTTCGGGGCGGTTGAAAGCGTGAAGGCGGCAAGCGACCTCATCTCACCCGTTACCGGCGAAGTGATTGAAATCAATGAGAAACTTGAGGACAATCCCCGCCTTGTCAATGAAGACTGCATGGCGAACTGGATTATCAAAGTCAAAATCTCTGACCCTTCGCAGCTCGATGCACTCATGGATGAGGAGGCATACAAGACTTTCTGTGAAAACGAAAGCGCTCACTGATTAACAGCATAACAATGGCTCACAGATATTTTCCACACACTCAGGCAGACATTGACGCGATGCTTGAGCGGTGCGGTGTCACATCGCCCGAACAGCTTTACGACGATGTGCCGCAGGAGCTGAGGCTGAAAAACGGCTACGCCCTCCCATCTGCACTGACAGAGAAAGAGGTCCGTGACTATTTCAACAGCCTCGGAGCTAAAAACACTCCGCTAACCTGCTTTGCGGGTGGCGGATTTTACCACAGGTACACCCCTTCTGTAATTCCGGCTATTCTTTCACGCTCGGAATTTCTCACCTCATACACCCCTTACCAGCCTGAAATATCACAAGGCACGCTCCAGTACATATTTGAGTACCAGAGCATGATGACGGAGCTTACCGGGCTGGACGTGAGTAATGCGTCGATGTACGACGGCGCGACGGCAACCGCCGAGGCAATGATGATGAGCGTTGCGGCAACCCGCAAGCGCGACACCGTGCTCGTCTCATCCACATTGAACCCCAAGGTGCTTGATGTCGTAAAAACATACGCACGCTACCACCGCATCAATCTGGAAATGATTGAATCGGAGGGAGGAGTGACGTCACTCGGCGATATGAAAGGAAAACTCGCCGCTTCAAAAGTAGCGGGGGTAATTCTTCCTCAGCCTAACTACTTCGGCATTATCGAAGATTTGACAGGCTTTGCCGAAGCTATCCATGAAGCCGGTGCCCTTATGATAATGAATTGCATCCCTGCCGACCTCGCTGTGCTCCGCACACCCGGCGAATGGGGAGCGGACATTGCTGCGGGCGATGCGCAGAGCCTCGGAATGCCTCTTGCCTACGGCGGACCTTATCTCGGATTCCTCTGCTGCACGAAAGCGCTTATCCGCAAGATGCCCGGACGAATAGTTGGAGCTACCGAGGATATTAACGGAAACCGCACTTTCGTGCTCACTCTCCAAGCACGCGAACAGCATATCCGCCGCGACAAAGCTACCAGCAACATCTGCTCCAACCAGGGGCTTATGGCGCTTCACACCGCTGTGTACCTCAGCTTGCTCGGTCCCAAAGGACTCCGCGAAGTGTGCACCGCGTCCGCTGACGGAGCGCACTACCTTGCCGACAGACTGCAGGCAACCGGTAAAATGCAGCTTAAGTACCCCGACAAGCCTTTCCTTAACGAATTCCTCATGGTATGCCGGTTTAATGTCGAGGATTTGCTCAGGGTATGCATCGAAAACGAGATACTTGCCGGCATTAAGGTCAGCGACAACGAAATACTCATAGCCGTTACCGAGATGCAGAGCCGCAAAGACATCGACCGCCTGATTGACATTGTTTCAACAACTAATTTTCCACAGCTATGAATAAGGAATATTACGGAAAGCTGATATACGAGCTCTCACGCCCCGGACGCAAAGGAGCCGACATACCTTCAAACGGCTGCGGAGAATCAATATCGTCAATCCCAGCATCACTCCTCAGGGCGGAGGAGCCTGAACTTCCTCAGGTGGACGAGCCCACAGTAGTGCGCCACTACACTAATATGAGCAACAATAACTTCGGCGTGGACACAGGCTTCTATCCCCTCGGCTCATGCACTATGAAGTATAACCCGAAAATCAACGAGGAGATGGCGGCGCATCCCGCATTCGCCAGCCTACATCCCGCAGCTCCCGCATCGACGGTGCAAGGAGCGCTCGAAGCATATTGGACGCTTCAGGAAGCCCTCGCTGAAATCGGAGGAATGGCGGCATTTACCCTCAACCCCTTTGCCGGGGCACATGGCGAGCTTACCGGGCTGATGGTTATCCGTGCATACCATGACAGCAGAGGTGATGATAAGCGCACAAAAGTCATTGTACCTGATTCGGCACACGGCACCAACCCTGCAAGCGCAGCGGTAGCTGGACTGAAAGTAGTTGAGGTGAAGAGCCTGCCGGACGGCACTGTCGATGTAGACGCACTTGCCGCACTGCTTGATGACACCGTCGCCGCAGTGATGATGACCAATCCCAACACTGCAGGACTGTTTGAAAGCAATGTCGCTAAAATCGCCGACATGGTTCATGCCGCAGGAGGTCTGATGTACTACGACGGCGCTAACCTTAACCCGATGCTCGGCATTGCCCGTCCCGGCGACATGGGTTTTGATGTAATGCATATAAACCTGCATAAAACATTCTCCACTCCCCACGGAGGTGGCGGTCCCGGATCAGGTCCGGTAGGTGTACGCGCAGGCCTTGAACAATTCCTACCCAATCCCAAAGTGGTGAAACTCGATGACGGTACTTTCGATATTGTCAGCGGCGATGAGGCGCTCGGCAGCATCTCCGCTACTCTCGGCAATTTCGGAGTACAGCTCCGCGCGCTGTCCTATATTCTTTCACTTGGCAAGGAGGGACTCGCCGAAGCCGGGAAACTCGCTACGCTTAACGCCAACTATATCAAGGAGTCATTGCGTGACCTTTACAAACTGCCTATAGACAGGGTGTGCAAACATGAGTTTGTATTTGACGGTCTCGCGGACAAATCAACCGGTGTGACAACACTTAATGTGGCAAAACGCCTGCTCGATTACGGTTTCCATGCTCCGACAATATATTTCCCGCTGCTATTCCATGAATCCCTCATGATTGAGCCGACCGAAACAGAGAGCAAGGAGACACTTGACAGCTTCATAGACGCGATGAGGGCAATTGCCAAGGAAGCGGCAGAAAATCCTGAAATGGTTAAGAACGCGCCACACACCACTCCGGTAAGGCGCCCCGACGACACCGCGGCAGCGCTCAACCCGGTAGTGAAATGGAATGACCTAAAGGCACAGGCGAAATGATTGAAGCGGATTTGATTGTCATCGGCGCCGGTCCCGGCGGATACGCTACAGCGGCAAGGGTCGCGGCAGACGGCGGTAAGGTTATTGTGGTGGAACGCGATTACCTTGGAGGCACTTGCCTGAACCGCGGCTGCATTCCCACAAAAGCACTTTGCCGGAGCGCGGAGGTTGCTGCAACTGTAGCCGAAGCAGAGGCATTCGGCATTGAAGTTGAAGGATTTTCTTTCAATTACCCGAAGGCGGTGGAGCGCAAGAATGAAGTTGTGGCGTCACTGCGTGAGGGTGTGGCTACAGTGCTTTCTAAAGCGGAGATAGTGAAAGGAGATGCAGTCTTCACCGGACCACACACAATCAAAGTCGGTGATGAGGAGTACTGCGCGCCAAAGATTATTATCGCCACAGGCTCACGACCTGCATCGCTTCCGGTTCCCGGAGCTGAATACGCGGTAAACAGCGACTTCATACTTGACATGACCGCACTCCCCTCCTCACTTATAATAGTCGGGGGAGGAGTGATTGGCATGGAGTTCGCTTCGATATTCAACGCTTTCGGCGTGAAAGTCACTGTACTGGAATATTGTCCCGAAATACTTCCTCCATTTGACGAGGAGATTGCGAAGCGGCTTCGCATGAGCCTCAAAAAAAGAGGAATAGAGATTGTGACATCCGCACAGGTGACATCAATATCATCCGGGCTGACCGTAGAATGTGCTGTTAAGGGTAAACCGAAGGCTTTCAGCGCGGACATGGTGCTAATTGCTGTAGGACGTACCCCGGTTGTGCCGCAAGGAGCGGCAGAAGCCGGAATCGAACTCACGCCACGCGGAGCAATCAAAGTGGACGGCAATATGGAGACAACCGTGCCGGGAGTATATGCCATCGGCGATGTGAACGGCATCTGCATGCTGGCTCACGCAGCGGAAGCGCAAGGCAAGGTAGCCTTAGGAGAGAAACAGCGGCTCGACATTATTCCGAGCGCGGTGTTCACAATGCCTGAGTGTGCAATGGTAGGGCTGACAGAAAAGCAGTGTGCCGAAAGAGGACTGGCTTTCAAAATAGGCAAAGCCACCTTCCGCGCCAACGGCAAGGCACTTGCGATGGGCGAACCGGACGGGCTCGTAAAAGTAATAACCTCTGACAACGGCAAACTTCTCGGTTGCCATATCTGCGGAGCACACGCCGCCGACCTCGTGCAGGAAGCGGCTACGCTTATGACTGCCGATATGCCCGCATCAGCACTATGCGACGCCGTGCACAGCCATCCCACACTCGGGGAAACTGTAGCCGCTGCGGTAGCCGCTTCACTTTAAAATCGGAAAATGACCACACAATCCGAAAATCCCATGGTTAGCGTGATAATGATTACGTATAACCAGCAGAAATATGTTGAACAGGCAGTGCGCAGCGTTATGTCGCAGCGCACCGCCTTCCCTTTTGAACTGGTGATAGCGGATGACTCGTCATCTGATTCCACTCCGGATATATGCCGCCGCCTTGCAGAAGAGTTCCCCGGCAGAATCAATCTTATCGCACGCACAAAAAACCTCGGTGCATCGGCAAACTACCTTGACGCATGGAGCAGGTGCCGGGGCAAGTACATAGCTATCTGCGAGGGTGACGACTGGTGGCTATCCCCCTACAAACTTGCCCGGCAGGTGGAATATATGGAAGCGCATCCGGAATGTACGGTATGCTTCCACAGGGTTGCAAATTACTATCCGGAGAAACATAACTGGTCGCTTTGCGGCAAACCGGCAAGCAATGATTTCGGACTGGAAGAACTTGCCGGCGGAAATATAATCACCAACCTTTCAGTGATGTACCGTGCGTTACCGCGCACCGCTATTCCCGACTGGGTGTTGCAGACTCCCCTGTTTGACTACGCCATGCACTCTCTCCATGCTGCAAACGGCAGGATTCATTTCATGCCATACATAATGGGTGCGTACAGGAAGCACCACTACGGAATATGGAGCGGTGACGCTTTGCGTGCGCGAAGGCTTGCCACGGAAATACGGCGTCTCCTGATTGCGCATTTCCATGAATCGCATCCGCAGGCAACAGCTACACTGCTTTCGCGCTACCGCGACAATGCCATTGCGCTCGGTGCGGCGCTTATTAAGCGAAATGACACCGAAGAGCTTGATAAACTCCTGAAAGAGATAGAGGATGTAACCGGAAAATATGGCACTGCATTGCCATCTGAAGAAGCAATGACCGCGATGCGCGCATATTCACCACCTGCGGAGCCGGCAAAGAAAAAAGCGATGCGTTACGCGGTGCGAACCCTCACAAAAATACTACCGATTTCACTTGCCGCACACCTGTAAGTGGTTGTAAAAATTATTTTCGTGTTAAAATTCACGGGAAGCATAAATATTTAACGTTTGTTTTGATTTTTTTGGCTTAACTTTGCATTTCGCAGGAATAAGCCCTGCTTTCCACTATAACGAGAATACTTAAAATATGAAGATACTTTCCAAACTTACTGTAGCGGCGTTCATAGCATTCGGCTCATTATACGCATCCGCACAGTCCGCAGGCGATAATTTTGTAAAAGAGGCTGATGCCAAGCTCCAGGGAAAAGAGTACACCACAGCACGATATATGTATGGCAAGGCATATAAGGCATATACCGCCGAGTCAAAAATTGAAAAAGCTGTGCAGGCGGCAGTAAATATGTCGGCGCTATATCATCGCGAGGGATTTTTCAAGGAAGCTTTCGAGCACCTCGGAAGCGCGGAAAGCCAGCTTAAAGCTTACGAGGAGGCGAACAATGTACAGCTTCCCGCATCACATTTCCTATTGGCGCGTGAGCGCGAAAGAATGTATGTGAAGATGCGCCGCCCTGATGCGGCTCGGGAGCATCTGGAAAGAATGAGAACATTTGCCAACGCTGCAAACGACAGCACCCTCAATATCGATTTCCTAACCGAGAGTGTAAAGGTTTATTATGCCCTCGGTCAGAACGACAAAGGTGAGGAGGCTGCAAACAAGCTTATCGGAGTGTATCTCTCAGCCAACGACTTTGACACAGCGAAAGAGTGCTACCGCAACCTTATAGATATGTCGGTGCGCACAGGAAATGTGCACCTCACCCAGAAAGCATACGACAAATATGTGTCATGGGCAGACTCCGTTGCCGAGGTGAAAGCAAAGCAGGAACACGCAGCACTACAGAAACAACTTGACGAGGCAAATGCCACAATCGCTGACCGCGACAGCTCAATCACAGCTAAAAACGCTATAATCATCGGCTTGCTTATCCTTGCGGCAGGACTCGCGGCAGGACTCATCTTCGTTACAATCGCACTCCTCCGCTATATGGCACGCAGCCGCAGGCAGAAGAAAGCTATTGCTACAGCCCAGGAGCACAATGAACTCAAAAACCGCTTCATAGCTAATATTTCCGCACAGATGGAGCCGACTCTCGACACTTTGCCGGCGAACCTTCCCGCAGCAAAGGCGCTTAAAGAGTTTGCCGGACATATACAGCAGCTCTCGGAACTTGAAGCTACACAAACCGAACTTTATCCTACCGAGCAAGTGAATATGTCCAACTTCTGCGAGGCACTCGCAGAGGAGGTGCGTCCTAAAACCGCAAAAGATGTCACCGTGACTGTCACCGCACCTAAGATGACAGCACCTATCAATGAGGAAGCCCTCGGCAAAGTGCTTACCCATCTGCTCAACAACGCTGCGGAATATACTCCCGAAGGTGGCAAGATTTCACTGGAATTCAAGAAGCGCGGACCGCACAACATCCAGTTCCTGATTACCGATACAGGCTGTGGAATCAGCGAAGAGGACCGTGAGACACTCTTCAAACCATTTGCTACCGTGCGCGACCTTACCGAGGGTGACGGACTCGGACTGCCGATTTGCTCACTAACCGTTGCAAAGATGAACGGCAGCCTGCGCCTTGATGAAACATTCACGCACGGGACCCGCTTTATCGTCGAGCTCCATCCCTAATAATCCGACGATAAGCCACACTTAAACAAAAAGTCGCACGACCTCCCGTGCGGCTTATTTGTTTTTATATAGTATGGTTATCAAGACGAGCATAACAAATTGGGCTTTTAAGATATTTCTCATTAAATTTGCGGAGTGTCAAGCGCCACAACCGCTTACATCCATAGTTTTATGTGCAAATCCACCAGATATAAGACAGTTGTATGGTTGGTATGGGTGCAGCTCGCGCTCATGCCCATATCAATACTTCTGATTAATATTCCCGGCGCTGACCGGATATGGCGGTGGGATATACCGTTCTGGACTCTCTCAATTGGATATGTTCTTGGATTAGTACTGTTACCCTTAAGCTACGGAGTGGAAAAAGACTTGTCACTAAAATGGTGGCTAAGGATTGATTTCGTCATGTCCCTACTCATTTTCGTGCCATTCGGACTGATATTGCTGTGCAGCCGTCCCACTATTTTATCTACGAAAGGTGATTATGTACTGTATCGCTATGGCGGTTTTATGGCAAGTCCCCGTATAATTTTTGGTGTAAAATCCGGGCTGTTCATAACTGAATTACAAGATCTGTCCGTTTGTTCCTGGGATATTTCTGATTATGACTGGGACATTGATAGCAAGACAGGCTGTTTATGGATTAATTCTTCCGACAGTAAATATAAGGAATTGCATGTATATCCTGCTGACAGTATGCTATATCATGCTAACAGGGAGATGATTAATGAAAGGATAAACAGCCTTTATCATTTGTATGCCGACTCGTATGACAGTATGGATTTCGTGCTCCCGGATGATTTTTCAAGAGTTTCCTATACAGGTAATGGATATGTGGATTACTTCAAAGCCGGTTCTCCATGGTGGGATGCTTCAGTCATGATTCTGTATCACACAAGCAAAAACGACCTATCGACTGACAGCGTGACGATACGATTTGAAGATTCAGGAGAGAAGATGATTTTTCCCAAAGATTCAGTACCTCAGATGTCCCCTACCGAAATCCATAACTTCATCACCAGTCTTGAAAAACAACATACGATAAAAAAGATAGATTGAAAAGTAAAGCCGGGTGGGGAGTCCATCCGGCTTCATAATCATTTTGTCAATTAAAACGTAGAGTGTTCAAAGGCACTTCTTATAGAGGCAGACAATGTCGTCAAGTGTAACTTCACGGGGATTACCGGGAGTACATACATCGGCAAGCGCCTGTTCTGCAAGCGCGGGAATATCCTTTTCAGTAATACCAAGCTCATTAAGGGTCTGCGGTATGCCGACTTCAAGTGAAAGCTTACGCACAGCCTCAACAGCAGCCCGAGAAGCTTCCTCTTTGCTCATACCCGCAATATCAACACCCATAGCCTGAGCTATAGCAGGATATTTATCAAGACACGCGGGCATATTAAATTCCATGATTGTGGGCAGGAGAAGAGCGTTTGCAACTCCGTGGGGAACATCAAACAACGAGCCCATCGGGTGCGCCATGCCATGAACCAAACCGAGTCCGACATTGGAGAATGCCATTCCGGCAATGTACTGAGCGAGCGCCATACCGTTGCGACCTTCGGGATTTGTAGGTTCACTCACAGCAACGGGAAGATATTTGCTTATCATGCGGATAGCCTCAATCTCAAACATATCCGACATTTCCCATGCGCCACGGGTAATGTAACCCTCAATAGCATGTGTAAGCGCATCCATTCCAGTTGCAGCGGTGAGCCCTTTCGGGAGCGAGTACATAAGTTCGGCATCAATGACTGCAACCGCAGGAATGTCGTTGGGGTCAACGCAAACCATTTTCTTGTGCTTTTCCTCGTCAATGATGACGTAGTTTATAGTAGTTTCCGCCGCAGTACCTGCTGTTGTGGGCAGTGCGACAATAGGCACACTCTTATTCTTGGTGGGAGCGCATCCTTCGAGCGACACAATGTCGGAAAACTCGGGATTATTGATTACAATGCCAATGCCTTTTGCAGTATCCATAGATGAACCTCCACCAATCGCAATGATGAAGTCAGCACCGGAAGCCTTGAATGCTTCTATGCCGTCCTTGACATTTTTCACTGTGGGGTTAGGTTTCACTTCGCTGAACACATCGTAAGGTATCCCTGCTTCGTCAAGCACATCAGACACCATTTTCGCGACGCAGAACTTCACCAATCCTTTGTCGGTAACAACCAATGCCTTTTTCTTGCCAAGGCGCTCAACAATCGCCGGAAGTTCCTTTCTCGCTCCAGGTCCGAAATAGGATACCTCATTAAGTATAAATCTGTTTACCATGATA
>CAMWQE010000061.1 GCA_947176335.1 uncultured Porphyromonadaceae bacterium
GAATCACCCATGAAAGTAAAGGAGCAGCCGAAACCTGAAAAAACCGGTCCTACAAAAGAGGAACTTGCGCAACTGGAAAAAGAAAAGAAGCAGAAGGAAGCTGCGGAAAAGATTAGCAAGCGTGTCAATTTCGGCGGTACATCAAGCGGCTCGTCAGCATCGCAGGGCAAGAGCGGCTCACCTAACGGCAATGCGGCAACAGGTGCGCTTTCAGGTCAGCCGGGTACTAACCTCAAGGGCCGCACTCTTGCGTCATGGTCAAACCCTAAAGCGCAAGCTATCGGCTCGATAAAAATCAGTGTGCGTGTCAACCGCAAAGGTCAGGTGACCTCCGCGGAGTATTACAACGGTAGCGGGCCGGTCGCATCCATGCAAGCTGCGCGCGAAAGTTGCATAAAGGCGGCTCTGCAATCAAAATTCTCTGTAGATGAGGATGCTCCCGCTGAGCAGACGGGTTTAATTACCTATACTTTTGAATAGCTGTCAGTCAGGATATTAAATTTTTCTTCTTAAAAATTTTGCTCTGTTAACGGTTTTCTGTCCGAATTCCGCTTTGTCGGCAAAAATACCACTCATTTCTATTTCGTTTGTGTGTAACCGCTTAAGCAATATAATTTTGCGGTAAACAACATACGGCTTATGAAATTAACAGGTATAGCAACAGCACTTATATTGATGCCCGCTTTTTTGGCGGCACAGCAGACATGGAGCTATTCGCAATGCGTGGAATACGCGCGGCAAAAGAATATCTCCCTGCAGCAGGCGCGGCTCAGTGCCGAGAGTGCCCGCTTGAATCTTGAAGCGGCACAGGCGCAGTGGCAGCCATCCCTATCATTTTCAACAACACATGGCTACACAAATACACTATGGGCGGAAGGGAGGGATAAAAACTCCTATGGCAGCAACTACGGGCTCAATGCCGGGTGGACTGTTTGGAATGGCGGTGAACGCACTGCAACCATCAGGCAGCGGGAGGTGCAGGTGCGTGCATCTGAAGCTAACGCGGAGGGGATGCAGACAGAGCTGGAGCAGAGCATATTGCAGGTCTATGTCAATCTTCTTTATTCACGCGAGGCTATCGAGATTTCCCGTGAGGCGGCGGCACTGAGCGCGGCGCAGGAGAAGCGCGCGAAGCAACTGATGGAATCAGGCAGGATGTCAAAGGTCGATTACGCGCAGATTGCGGCACAGGCGGAGCAGGACAATTATTCTATGGTGAGCGCCGAAGGCAGTTACGCATCGCAGTGCACCGAGCTGAAGCGCTTGCTGGAACTTGGCATTGACAGCGATGTGCAGCCCCTTCAGGTGGACTGGACGCGTGAGGAGGTACTTGCACAGCTCGCCCCAATTGATGAAAGCTACCGCATGGCGCTTATTGCCGATAACCAGTTGAAATCCGCCGGCTTGCAGGCGGAGGCAGCAAAACTCCAGGAAAGGGTTGCAAAGTCCTCCGGTCTACCGCAAATCAGTCTCTCAGCTGGAATAGGGACCACTTACTATGCTCCCGGTGATGCATTCGGAGCCCAGTTGAAGAGAGGAGTGAATGAAAACATCGGTGTTACTCTCAGTGTGCCTATCTTAGATCAGAAAAAGACAAAGACAGCGGTTGCGCTTGCAAAAGTGTCCGCTTTGGATGCCGACCTGACAAGGGAAGCGCGTGAAACCACTATCGGCAGGGACATAGAGTCGCTGTACACCGATGTGCGTTCCGCCCAGGCAAGATATATCGCGGGCGAGAAACAGGTTGAAGCGGCAACCCTCAGCAATGACCTTGTCAACGAGAGGTTTGAGCTCGGCATGGTGAATCCGGTTGAACTCCTGACAGCCCACAATGCCCTGACGGCTGCAAAGCGCGAGCTGATGCAGGCGAAGTACATTGCCATGCTTGGAAAGAAAAGAATAGAAATATACAGAACAAACACTACAACGCTTTAAGCATTATGAAATACTTTTCACTCACAATTACACTCGTATCAGCTCTTTTGCTTGCCGCATGCTCAAGCAAGCCGGAAGTGGAGCTTGAAACAGCCAAGGTTTCAAGAGGTGACATAAGCAAGAGTGTCACTGCAACAGGCACGGTGGAGTCCAAAACCCAGGTGGATGTCGGCACTCAGGTGACCGGTATAATATCCGAGCTTTATGCCGATTATAATTCAATCGTCAAGAAAGGTGAACTCATCGCTGAAATTGAAAAGACTCTTCTTGAGAGCGAGTTGAAGAGCGCGAATGCCAATATGGAGAGCGCACGCCTGACTTACGAATACAATAAGAAGAATTTTGAGCGTGATAAAACTCTGCATGACCGTCAGCTGATTAGCGACTACGAGTTTGAAACCTCGCGCAAGGATTACGAAGTGTCAAAGACCGCTTATGAGAAGACCCAGGCAGACCGCGTGCGTGCGGCAAAAAACCTGAATTATGCGGAAATATATTCCCCTATAGACGGCATCGTCATTTCCCGTGAGGTAGAGGTCGGTCAGACAGTTGTGTCAAGCATGAATGTAGCTAACCTGTATGTGATTGCTGATTTGGAAAATATGCGTGTTATCGCTGATGTGGACGAAGCTGACATAGGTCAGGTGAAAGTCGGTCAGGAAGCGAAGTTCACCGTATCCGCTTATCCGGACGATGTTTTCAAAGGCACAGTCACTGAGGTACGCCTCAATCCCACTACTACCAATAATGTAGTGACATACGAAGTGGTTGTTGATGCCACCAATGATGACATGAAGCTTATTCCCGGTCTTACCGCCGAGGTGACAATCTATACTGTAAGCGAAAAAAATGTTTTGACCGTGCCACAGAAGGCGCTTCACTTCACTCCACATGACTATCCCGATTCTCCTAAGTTGCCCAAATTCAAGGAAGCGGCGGAAGCGGCACCAGGTGCAAGAAGGGTTTGGGTGCTCGACGGTGATATGCTTGTGGCAAAGGATGTTCAGGTAGGCGAGGCATCGGGAAGTTCAGTCGTGGTGACCTCCGGGCTTAAAGACGGTGAGGTGGTGGCGGTCGGCTATCAGGCGGCGCAACCCAAAGGAGATGAAAGCGGACAGCAGGCTGAATCAAGCCCCTTTGCTCCGAAGCCGCCGCAGCGTAAAAAGTAAACGGTTATGAGTGAGAAAGAGAAGAAAGAAATAATAAAGGTGAAGGATCTCCGCCGCGAGTTTATCGTCGGCGGGGAAAAAGTCAAGGCTCTCCGCGGCGTATCCTTCACAATCCATGAGGGTGAGTTTGTCACAATTATGGGTACTTCAGGCTCAGGCAAATCTACTTTGCTCAACATTCTCGGTTGCCTTGATACTCCCACTTCCGGCGAATATGTGCTTGACGGAACAAGCGTGCGCACAATGAGCAAGGACAAGCGTGCCACACTCCGTAACCGTAAGATCGGGTTTGTGTTTCAGAACTATAACCTTCTCCCCAAGACAACTGCAGTGGAGAATGTGGAGCTGCCATTGCTGTACAATCCTACGATTAAACCGAAGGAACGCAGGCAAATGGCAATTGAAGCCCTTGATGCCGTGGGACTTGCCGACCGCCTTGAGCATAAAAGCAACCAGATGAGCGGTGGACAGCAGCAGCGTGTCGCAATAGCCAGGGCGCTCGTCAATGACCCGGTGCTGATTCTCGCCGATGAAGCTACCGGAAATCTTGACACGAGGACATCATTCAGTATCCTTGTTCTTTTCCAGCAGCTTTATGCTAAAGGAAGGACAATTATATTTGTAACGCACAATCCGGATCTCGCGGCATACTCGTCCAGAAACATAGTGCTGCGCGACGGCAAGGTGATTTCAGATACCCTTAATCCTTCTCCTGCATCGGCGAAAGAGATGTTTGACTCACTACCGATACCGGATTGATAAATTTAAGCACATGAATTTAATAAATCTGCTGAAAATCGCGCTAAAGGCGCTTAACAATAATAAATTGCGGTGCTTCCTCACAATGCTGGGAATAATCATTGGCGTTGCTTCCGTTATCACCATGCTTGCAATCGGGCAAGGATCCAAGGACAGCATCAAGGCTCAGATTTCTGAAATGGGCTCCAATATGATAATGATTTTTCCGGGTGGCGACCGTCGTGGAGGTGCGAGGCAGAGCGCTGATGACATGCAGACCTTAAAGATGGCGGACTACGAAGCTATCGCTACCGAAGCTCCCTCGGTGTCTGCCGTTTCGCCTAATATCAGCAGCGGTGGTCAGTTCATCAACGGCAATAACAACTGGCCTTCATCGCTCTACGGTGTCGCACCTTCGTATCTTGATATTAGAAAGGTAAAAGTGGGTGAAGGGGAGATGTTTACCGACCAGGATATCAAATCCGCGGCAAAAGTCTGTGTGCTTGGCAAAACAGTGGTGGACAACCTTTTCCCAGACGGCACCAATCCTATCGGACGCACTATCCGTTTCAACAAGATTCCACTTACGGTCATAGGGGTCCTTGAACCGAAAGGTGCCAACGCAATGGGTATGGACCAGGACGATGTCGTGCTTGCTCCATACACAACAGTTATGAAAAGGGTGCTCGCTATCGATTATATCCAGAGCCTTTTCGCATCGGCTCTCAGCGAGGAGCTTGCCGATCAGGCGATGGACGAGATTACAGATATTCTGCGCGATAATCACAAACTCTCTGCTGAGGCGGAAGATGATTTCACCTTGCGTTCGCAGCAGGAATTAAGCCAGATGATGAACTCAACTTCCGATATGATGACTGTGCTCCTCGCCTGTATCGCCGGAATCTCTCTCCTTGTAGGCGGTATCGGAATCATGAATATAATGTATGTCAGCGTCACCGAGCGAACACGCGAAATAGGATTACGCATGAGCATCGGAGCAAGAGGGCGTGATATTCTGGCACAGTTCCTTATCGAGGCGGTGATAATCAGTGTCAGCGGCGGTATTATCGGTGTGGTTCTCGGCGGTATTGCGTCCTGGATTGTAAATGTTGTGATTCACTGGCCTGTGAGCATACAGATATATTCCGTGGTGCTGTCATTCGCGGTGTGCACTGTCACCGGAGTGTTCTTCGGATGGTATCCCGCGCAGAAAGCGGCAAACCTTGACCCGATTGAAGCTATAAGATATGAGTGAGGACCTGCATGCAAACAGCCGGAGGCGCAAGGTGGTGATTTTTGTCATCCACCTGCTTTGCCTTGTGATTCTTTTCGTGTTGCCCGAAGTGCTTTTCAACTACGGGCGTCCCGACAGCCATTTCAGTGTCATGGCATACGGCAAGGCTACAGTGTTTGTACTTGCGTTTTATATCGAATACTATCTCATTATTCCTATAAGCTATGTGCGTAAGAACAAGGCGCTGCCGTTTATCGGATATAATATTCTTTTAATCCTTGCCGGCGAACTGGTACTGTTCCTAATAATAAGCTGGGTAAAGGCACACATGCCGTTTGGCAATAATTTCCCTGGTCCGCATCAGGTTTTCGTACATCAGATTTCAGTGATAATCAAGGATGTGGGAATGCTGATTCTGACTATGGCTCTTGCCTTGGCTCTGAAAATTACCGATAACTGGCTCAAAATCGAGGCAAGGAGCAGGGAAGAGGAGACAGTGAGGAAAAAGCAGGAGCTGGACGGGTTGCGCAATCAGCTTAACCCGCATTTCCTCTTCAATACGCTGAACTCGATTTATGCGTTGATAGACATAAGCCCGTCGCGTGCGCAGGGAGCGGTACATGAATTAAGCAAACTGCTGCGCCATGTGCTGTACGACAATCCGGCATTTGTCAGCCTTGCAAGTGAGGCGGAATTTATGGAAAACTATGTGAAATTACAGCGTCTCAGGCTCACGGATTCGGCTAAAATTCAACTTGAGGTGAATATCAGTGGTTTCTCGGAGTCATTGGTGCCGTCAATGCTCTTTGTCACTCTTATTGAAAATGTGTTCAAGCATGCTGATTTCACGATGCCGGCAAAAATCAGCTTGAAAGTTGAGGATAATTGTGCGATATTTGCAACTGAGAATAAGTCCCGTGGCAATGCCACTTCTCCATCCTCCGGCATAGGGTTGGACAACCTTACCCGCCGTCTTGCCCTGCTTTATGGGAAAGATGCATATTTTAATGCGGATGCCTCCGGCGGCAGATTCATTACGCGGCTTGTTGTGCCTTTGACTAAAAATGAAAATACAGATAAAACTTTAAGAAATTAGAAATATGATACCACTCAGATGCGTTGTCGTTGATGATGAACCCCTTGCGGCAGCGTTAATACAGAACTATGTGGAGAAGACTCCTAACCTCCACCTTGTCGGCACATTCGGTTGCGCACAGGATGCGGTTCGCACAATAATGCAGGGAAACATTGATTTGGTGTTTCTTGACATAGAGATGCAGCAGCTAAACGGCATAGAGTTCGCACATATTATGCCGGCGAGCACAAGGGTGGTATTCACTACCGCGTATGACAACCATGCGGTTGCGGCATTTAAACTCAATGCGCTCGACTACTTGCTCAAACCGATAAGCTACGAGGAGTTTATGGGTGCCGTAAACAAGGCATTTGAAGATAAACGCTTGCGCCAGAGGGCAAGCGAGGCATCCGGTGAAGGTGACTACATAATGGTCAAGAGCGAATATAAGATTGTGCAGATACCCATCGCTTCAATACTGTATGTAGAAGGGGTGAAGGATTATGTGAAAATATACCTTGAAGGGCAGGCAAAAAGCATTATGACCCTGATGAGCATGAAAAACATAGAGAGCCGGCTGCCGGAAAGCAAATTCATGCGCGTACACCGTTCATTCATCGTGAATACGACGAAGATAGGAGTGATAGAGCGCAACAGGATTGTATTTGGCGACAAATTCATTCCTATAAGCGAGAGCTATAAAAACGCAGTCAACGAATATATCTCCACGCGCCTCATTTCCAACAACCGCTCAGATTACGACCCCGAAGACTAATCCTCATATTACAGCAATGGTTGTGTTCTGATACTTGGAACTTTTGCCATGTGCATGACATTTATTTTAATACAGGAAACCTAAAAGCCACATAGGAATCCTGTTGCCAATGCCTGTTTCTATGTTGTCTGATATAATGTAACTATTTGGTTTGTCAGCAATCTGCGAGTAACCTTTAGCTTTACCACCTACTTCAAACAAATAGGTGCGTTCTAATAGAAAGTCGCCATCTTTTGGTGCATGGAGATTCCCTTCAATGCTAAGCATTGAAGCGACAAAACTTTCTCTTACGGTGCCTATTTTACTGAATATCCCGAGAGCTTGCATTACAGACGGATTGTCAAAAAGTATTTTTTCAGGTTTGGCGGCTCGCTTGGGCTGGGTGGTATCATCCATCAATGTACGTAGAATCGCTCCTTCACTTAGCAATGTGAAGAATTTCATAAGTTGGTTTCGTGTTACAGCAATATCTCTCCCCAGATTAGTGATATTTGGAACAAAAGGTACTTGCTCCGCGAGTGTGACAAGGAGTTTTTTTAGTTTCAGTTGTGTCTCATATTCAATAGAGGTGATTGCCGGGATATCTATATCGATAACAGCAAGCACCAATCTTTCAATCCTTTGCGAATAGGTTAATTCAGAGCACTCCATGAAAAATGGATAATAACCTTTCTTAAGGTATTTCTCAAACTCGGCTATAACATTTGTCTTTGAAACGACTGAGGAAGCCAATGCCCTGTGATTATTTAAAATATCCGCAAGATTAAAGCTATCAAAGTTATATTTCCCCGAAAAATTTAAATATTCACGGAAGGAAAGCCCTCGAAGTTCATATACAGCAACCCTGCGTGACAAATCAGCAATTTTGCTGTTAAGGTGCAGGAGCGATGAACCGGTAAAAACAATGTGCAGGGTGGGATAGCTGTCATAAATGTTTTTAAGCTCCTGTTCCCAATTGGGGCGTGGATAGAGATGCACTTCATCCAAATAAAGATGTGTTCCACCATGCTTGTAGTGATAGTCGGCAAGCTCCAGAATGGTATGCTCATTGAAAAATAGTTGATCAAGAGAAGCATAGATACCTTTTTCACCTTTCTCCTTGCAACGCTGTACCATCATGGTGGTTTTGCCTACGCCTCGGGCACCTTTTATCATAATCAATCTGTCATTCCATGCAATCCTGTCATAAAGATAACGATGGAGCGGAGCGTCAAGAGCTTTAGTCAGCCTATCGGATATTTCATAAATTCGATCCATATCAGTTTAATTTGCACAAAGTTATGGAAATCTTTCTTTGTAAAGAAAGATTTCGGCGATTTTTTTTCTTTGTAAAGAAAGATTCGCGTGATTGATTGGTTCTGTGGGAGTTATGGCGTATAAGATGAAAGAGGAACTGCTTTAGGTTCAGGGCAAAAAAAATTGATTGTCATCCCGACAATCAATCTTTGTTAACCTTAAATCTAATACCATGAAAAACACGGTGCAAAATTATAGCTATCCGTAGTTTTCACCAAGCATTAGTGATAGAAATTTACTTCCTCTTAACATTATTTTAACTTGTTTCCCGGAATTATAGGGTTGAGTTGTGGCAAAATGTATGTTTTAAGGAATTTTTGTATCATTTTGCTATTTCAGGAAATCAGAACGGATATCCGATAGCAAGGTGGAATGCAAGTGAGTTTTTAAATGAAGTCATGTTGTAGTATCCATGCTTGCCTGTGTCGTAAGGAAGGTGGATACCGACTCCAAGGTCACCGCGGACAACCAGCATGCCGATGTCAAGACGCAGTCCCGCTCCGGTACCTGTGGCAAGGTCACGGAAGAATGTCTTGCCTTCGAGTTTGCCTCCGGGACGCAGCGGGTCTTCCTTAAGCAACCACACGTTGCCGGAATCAAAGAATACAGCTCCGTGGAGCGGCCCGAAAATCGGGAAGCGGTATTCCACATTAAATTCAAATTTGAAAGTACCGGTCTGGTCGAAATAACCGTTGATAAGGTGCTTGGGCACTTTGTAGCTGCCGGGACCGATGCTACGGACAGTGTATGCACGGATTGAGTTGGCTCCACCTACATAGAACTGCTCGCTGTACGGCACCTGGGTGGCGTTGCCGTAGGCATGCGCCGCGCCGACTGCCGCGCGAGTCACAAGCCAGTTGTCACCCCAAAGCCTGCGGTTATATACAAGCTGGGTAGTGCCTTTTACGAATTGGGAGAAGGGTGTGCCAAAGAGTTCTTTCTCACCTTTCTTGCCGCATATCTCATAGATAGCCCAGAACACGTTGCCTGCTTCCTGCAATGATAGCTGCCAGTTGATTGAATTATCGCGGTCAAGCTGCTTGTCGTAAACAAGGCTGTAGGCAATCTGCGGTATGAACTGGCTTTTGAAGCTCTCTGCAATAGCCGGATTTTCACGCATTATGGAGTCGAATTCGGCGGTCGAGTTCATCAGTTTGGTATATGTGAGCTTGAACGGGGTTATGGTGTTGCTTGCATATCGGTTGAGTCGCCAGTCATAATTCAGCGAGGTGTTGAACTGCGCCATGCGGAAATAGTGCGGACGGTTCAGCAAGTCAACATTCAACGCAATCCTTGTCCAGTTGAGTTCCCTGCGGCTGCGTGATATGAAACCGGGTATGAGCAGTCGCGGAAATGCAAGGGTAGTGTTCAGTCCCACTTCATATGAGTTGAATATCGAGCCGCCTTTGTCTCGCCCTGTCTGCCATTCGTATGCTCCGGTAACGTTTAGGCTAAGCTGTTCACCACCGCCGAAGAGATTTTTGTTCGTCACTCCGAATGACAGTCCCGGTCCGAGGTAACTATTGGACTTGGAGGTGACATTGACTTCCAGCGATGCTTCGAGAGGAGCATCAAAAGTGCAATCAATCAGCACGTCGAGCACCCTTTTGCCGGATGCGGTGTCCGGAAAGGCATTTATTTCAATATTGTTGAAAATACCGGTACGGGAAAGATAGGTCTGCGTGCGGTTCATGTCACGGACAGAGAAAATCTTACCTTCGCGGAAAGTGATGCATTCCGGTATGAGTTTGCGCCTGAGCCGTGACGGCATCATTTGAATCAGAGTGCCCCGACGTGTTTCGATAGTGTCGGGTGTGCCTCCGCCCCTGTTCCTGTTTATCACAGTGGTGATAGAGCCGGTGCGCCATTGGGTGAATGACCCTTTGGGCGCGTTTGACGCAAGAACCATTCTTATCGCAATCCTTTCAGGCGCAAGGGTGCTGTCGGCAAGATATTCCACATAATCAGTCTTAAAG
>CAMWQE010000062.1 GCA_947176335.1 uncultured Porphyromonadaceae bacterium
GTCCTGATCCGATTATCATATTCCCCGCAGGACTTGTGTCGCGCAACCTGAAAGACTGCATTGCCTACCTGAAATGGCACAAAATGTTTGTAAACAAATGCATTTCAAGCAAGCGCAACATAATTCCCGTGTATTTTAGCGGACACAACTCAAACTTTTTTTATAATTTTGCCAAACTGCGCGAGCGAGCAGGTATTAAATTCAACATTGAGATGGTCTATCTGCCCCGGGAAGTTTTCAGGTGCGAAGGAGCGTCATTTGATATTTTCATCGGAGAGCAGATTGATTACACGTCTCTCAGAGGCGGGACTGAGGCAACCACACAGGCACAGGAGATAAGGAGCATTGTCTACAGTCTGCCTGAAAGTTATGCCGCTGAACCTCGATCATAACATAGTATGGAAGAGAAAATTATTGACCCGGTTTCTACAGAGCTTATCATTGCCGAGCTTACGCCCGACCGGCTGCTGCGCGAAACAAACAAGGGTAACAACCTTATATATGTGGTGGATGCCAACACAGCTCCCAATACCATGAGGGAGATTGGGAGGCTTAGGGAAATTTCATTCCGCACAGCAGGAGGAGGCACAGGAAAAGAATGTGACATTGATGAGTACGACATCATGACTCCGCCATGCCGCCAGATTATTGTCTGGGACCCGGATTCCAATCAGATTCTTGGAGGATACCGCTACATCACAGGAGAAAACATAAGGAAAAATGCTGACGGCACACCCCGTATCGCCACTTCCCATATGTTTAGATTCTCGCAGGACTTCATTGACAATTACCTGCCGTACACCATTGAACTCGGACGCTCGTTTGTTAGACCGGAATACCAGTCCTCGAAAGCAGGGGCTAAAGCGATTTATGCACTTGACAACCTTTGGGACGGGCTCGGAGCGCTCACAGTGGTGCATCCCGAAATCAAATACCTCTTCGGCAAAGTCACGATGTATCCCGGCTACTCACGCGAGTGCCGCGACATGATACTCTACTTCCTTAACCTCCATTTCCCTGATCCGGACGGATTGGTGCGACCCATCACTCCCCTACCCACAGACATTGATGTGGAGGGGATGGAAAAACTTTTTACCGGAAAGACTTTTTCCGAAGACTACAAGATTCTCAACAAAGCTATAAGGAATCACGGAGTAAACATCCCGCCGCTTGTCAACGCCTATATGAGCCTCAGCCCCACGATGAGAATGTTTGGCACAGCTATTAATGACGAGTTCGGCGATGTTGAGGAATCTGGCATTTTCTTTGCCATAGATGAGATTTTTGAAGAGAAAAAGCGCCGCCATATCGGCACATACCACCACGATTGAATTATCTCGATGATAGCACCGGGCACTTCACCATACCGCAGAGGGGCTGATGACGGATTCATATTCGGCATGGTTCTGTGCACCATGTTTTTTGCCGGGGTTTTCTCCACCGCGGTACCGCTGCTTTCATTGGTGTGTATGTTGCTTTTCGTATCAGTGCCGTTCATAATTTATTATTTCCTTCGCAGGACATACATCGCGGACCTATACACCACCCAGCTTTCATCGCTGTGGATGCAGGGCATAATGACATTCCTGTGCGGATGCCTTATCGCCGGTCTTGCAGCAACAGTGTACCTCAAATGGATTAATCCTTCTTTTATTCCCGAGCGCATACAGGAGGCGATTGCCTTTTACCGTGATTCCGACTGGAAGTCAGGAAATGAAATGGCGCAGATGCTCCAGCAGATGGTTAACGCCCACATCGTCCCTACTCCGGTGGAGATTGTGATTGAAATGATATGGCTCGGGGTATTCTCCGGCTCGCTGCTTTCATTGCTCATGGCTGTGCTTGCGAGGGCGCGCGGAGAGAAAAGAACAAAAAAATAAAAAACAGACAGATGGATATCTCAGTTATTGTGCCGCTTTACAATGAAGCTGAATCGCTGCCCGAACTCGAGCAGTGGATTGAGCGCGTCATGAAAGAGAATTCTTTTTCCTACGAAATACTGTTTATCAACGACGGAAGCACTGACGACTCATGGAAAGTCATCAGGCAGCTTGCCGAAAAGAATCCCGCTGTCAAGGGGGTGTGTTTCAGACGCAACTATGGTAAGTCTCCTGCGCTGAACACCGGTTTTGAAAGGGCGCAGGGCGACGTTGTCATCACAATGGATGCCGACCTGCAGGACAGCCCCGATGAAATACCGCAGCTTTACAAAATGATAAAGGAGGAGGGATATGACCTTGTGAGCGGATGGAAGAAAAAACGCTATGATCCGCTGTCAAAAACCATTCCCACCAAGCTTTTCAACGCCACAGCAAGAAAAGTGAGCGGCATCCGCAACCTGCATGATTTCAACTGTGGGCTGAAAGCGTACCGCAACAAGGTCGTAAAGCACATTGAAGTGTACGGCGACATGCACAGGTATATACCTTTCCTTGCAAAAAATGCCGGCTTCAATAAAATCGGCGAAAAGGTTGTGCAGCACCAGGCAAGGAAATACGGCAAGACAAAATTCGGGCTTGACAGGTTTGTCAACGGCTATCTTGACCTCGCCACACTCTGGTTCACAAACAAATTCGGCATCAAGCCGATGCACTTCTTCGGGCTCCTCGGCAGCCTGATGTTCATTCTCGGCTTCATAGCGGTGGTAGTTGTGGGCGGAATGAAACTCTACAATCTCCATGTCGGGAATCCCACGATACTTGTCACCGACTCACCGTACTTCTACCTTGCGCTTGTTATGATGATTCTCGGCACTCAGCTTTTCCTTGCCGGATTCCTTGGTGAACTCATCGTGCGCAATTCTCCCGGAAGGAACCATTACGAAATTGAAGAAGAAATCAGGATTTCATGAAAAATATAGACCTCTACCCTCAGTTTTACGATGTTGTCGCATCGCGCTACTCCTGCCGTTCATACACTCCTGCGCCTGTGAGTAGGGAAATGGTGCTCGCGGTGCTTGACACTGCGCGCCTCGCGCCGTCGGCATGCAACAAGCAGCCATGGAAATTCCTTGTTGCCGACACTCAGGAACTCCGCGAAAAAGTCATTGCCACATACAACCGCGACTGGGTGAAGGATGTGCAGACATTCATCATTGCCTGCGGCGACCACACAGAAGCATGGCACAGGGCGGACGGCAAAGACCACACCGATGTGGATGTTGCAATCGCAGTAGAGCATATCTGCCTTGCCGCTGCGTCGCTCGGGCTCGGCACCTGCTGGATATGCAATTTTGACGCACCTGCGCTTTCGGCTGCGCTCGCCTTGCCGGAAGGCATCGAGCCTGTCGCAATAATACCTCTCGGCTATCCGAATCCCGCAGTAAAAGCGCCTGAAAAGAAAAGAAAGCCCATTGACGAGATTATAAAATGGGGAAAATACTGAAATACATAGCTGCTCTCCTGCCGGCATTGATTGCCTGGAGTTGCAACACCACCGGGTGCTTGCAAAACCAGAGCAGTGTGCCGCTTGCCGGATTTTACAACAGCGAAGACGACAAATCCATCGCCATCGACTCCTTAAGGGTTTACGGAGTCGGGGCACCGAACGATTCATCCTTGATTACCACAAAAACAGCATCAAGGGTTTATCTCCCGTTCCGTTCCGATGCCTCATCCACCTCTTTCTGCTTCCGCTATATGGCAAAGGCGCTTGACTATCCGCAGCTCAACGACACAATCACTTTTACCTACACCTCCGAGCCGAAATTTGTCAGCGAAGAGTGCGGGGCGATGTATTTCTACAAAATTACCGGACTCAACTACACCACCCACCTCATTGAAAGCGTTGAAGTAACCGACTCGCTCATCAACAACCTTGACACCGAAAGAATCAAGATTTATTTCCGTGTTGCAAAAGATGAGGAGGATGACGATTCCGGAGATAACCTGTGATTATTATGCGCCGCTATATACTATCCGTAATTCTCGCCACCGTCGCACTGCTTTGCGCCTTTGACTCAGCAGCACAGCGCCGCATCAACCCCGTCACACCACCACCCGCCACCGCAGGAACTAAGAAAGAGGTGAAAAAAGAGGAGGTGGACAAAAGCCGGCTCGCAGAGACACGCGACAGCAAAGGCAATGTGGTGCTTGTGGACACTGTTACCGGGAGCGAGTACATTGACTCCACCGGCATCGTTCCACCCGTTGGCAACATTTATCCGCTTATGCACGCGGTTACAGTCGGAGTGGATATATGGGACCCGGTCATGAAGATACTCGGCACCGAGTACGGCGGCATCAGCTTTTGGGGAGAGCTGAGCCTGCACAACCGCTTCAAGCCGGTATTTGAATTTGGAATGTCAGCCGCCGACATTAAGCCGGACGGCATGAACTACACTTTCAAAAGCCCTATGGCACCATTCTTCAAACTCGGAATGAATTACAACATATTCTACAATTCCAATCCGGCATACCAGCTGCTGTTCGGAATCCGCTACGCGTTCACTCCCTATAAATGGAGCATTGAAAACGCGCTGCCGAATGGCGAATACTGGCCTGCCGAGCCTTTCTCCATTCCAGACCAGAGCGCCACAACAGGATATCTGGAGCTGGTTGCCTCAATCAAGGTGCAGGTTTTCAAAAACATTTCCCTCGGATGGCAAGTCAAATACCATTCAATACTCCACGAAAGTAAAAACCAGTACGGCAAACCGATGTATATTCCCGGCTTCGGCAAACGGGGCACACCTATTGCCGGAGGTTTTTCGGTCATGTACACACTTCCTTTGAACAAGAAAGCATTGCCGAAGGTTAATACTACTGAAGGGGCTGCCACAAGCGGCACTCCCTCGGAGTAATATGAAGAAAATAGTTATTGTTGGCGCTTCCTCAGGACTTGGAGAGCGCATTGCCACTGATTTTGCCCGCGCCGGTTGGAGAGTAGGGATTGCAGCGCGCCGCGTTGACCGCCTGGAGCAGATTAAAGAACTTTATCCCTCAAACATCGCCGTTTCAGAGCTTGATGTCACCGCCGAGGACGCGGTAAAGAAATTCTATGACCTCATCGAGCTTATTGACGGCATGGATATATTGCTTTACGCCGCAGGAACAGGGTTTTATGACCCGGAGCTTGACGATATGCGCCTGAAAAACACCCTTGACACCAATGTCACGGGATTTGCAAGGATTATCGCAGCCGCATACAAATACTACAAGGCTACCGCCAACCGCACACCCGGTCAGATTGCAGCGATTACCTCAATTGCAGGAACAAAAGGCATCGGAGTCGCTGCGGCATACAGCGCTTCCAAAAAATTCCAGCAGACCTTCATAAATGCACTTGAACAGCTTGCATACCAGCAGCAGGTCAATGTGAAATTCACCGATATCCGACCCGGATTCATCCGCACTCCCCTACTTGACGAGAAGAAGGACTATCCCATGATTATGAGCGTTGACGAAGCCGCACCGCTGATTGAAAAAGCTGTGCTTTGCAAGAAAAGGGTTGCGGTCATCGACAGCAAATGGGCTATTGTAAACGGGCTATGGCGCCTTGTGCCGCAATGCGTCTGGCGCCATATCTCCCTCAAATGGTAACAACTCGATAGGTTACCTCTTTTTCTTGGCAGCGATTTTTCGCTCATCCGCTTTCAGACGTCGCTCTACCTTTTTTATGTCTTCTCCTGGAGGAAGCATTTCAGGACGAATTCCTCGGTCAAGAAGCATATTCCTAACAGCACTGTTATTATCTATATGTTCATGTTCAATCTTTACTTGACCATATAATTCTTTCTGCTGTATGTTCACCGATGTCATTTCGGCAGCTAAATCCTTTGCCTTAATAGCAATAGTTGACAGAAAATCTGCGAGTGGGCGTTTCTCAGGAGCGCCCACCCGACGTTTCATGTTACTTGTATCAATTCCAAATAAAGCCTTGTCCCCTTTCGCCCGGATAATTCCAAAACCTTTACTGTCTACCCCTCTCTCATATATAATACCAGATAAAATATGCTCCGTTTCAGCAAGTTTGCAACGGGCATTTAACCGCTCGTAATCCAGAATTCGCTGTTCCACAATCTCTGCGCGGCGTGTCTGAACCGCAAAATAATTTTGCGCAAATGCAATTTCAGGCTTACGGGGATCGCCATTTTGCGCTATCAGATAACAAGCATAACGGGTTAACATCACGTCATCAATCTGACGCTCAGCACTTGAACCTATTGTGACCATTTTGCTGACATCAGCAAAATGGTCGGATACTTTTTCTCCGGCATTAAAACAAGATTCCTTGGCTTTTTCTATCACAAGAAGAAAATTGCGGTATTGGATATAACCTAAAGCCTTTGATAGTTCCCTTGCGCTCCAGCACTCCAAACCATCATATTCCATAGCTATTGCCTCAAAACTATCAAATAAATCCTGAATCTCTTTTGCTTTCATTTGATTTTACCTTTCTTTATGAGCAAAAATACATATAATATCGCAACTTACAATGATTCAGCCCTAAAAAGGCAGAGGCGATTCGGGGGAATCGCCTCTGATTTCATTGACAGCCGTTTCACAACGCCTGCCAGTGTCTATGTACTAATCTTAATTTGTACTAATTAATTCCGATTTGCTATTAATTACCTATTTCTTAAGAGTTTCATAATGCCAATCGGGCTTATGATTCACATAAATCAAAGTTCTGTGCAAGGCTGCAGAGCGATTGTTGACCAACCGGGGTTCTGGTAAACCACTGAGTTTGCCGTATTACCGTCAGGTGAAGAGTTCACGAACACCAGACATCCGATCGGTGAGAGGTACTGAGCGCGGCTCCATGTGAGACCGTCCCAAACATAGTTATCGCTCTTGTTCACACGGTTGAGAACAATCCAGTCACCAAGATCCTTGCTTGACATATTACCGTTGGTCTCATTCACAGTGCCATAAATGGGAACAGGATTGCCGTCATCATCAAGACCCTTGAGGCAGAGTTTGCTTGAAGGATCTGTGTAAACGGTGTTCCAGTACTTCATGCCGTAGAGGTTAACGGGAGTTGCAGCAAGCTGGTCAAGAGCACACCAACGGCGGAGGTCACTGTAACGGAAACCTTCTGCAATGAGCTCGTTGCGGCGCTCACGGCGGATGTTATAGAGTGTGGTGCTGACATACTGGCCGCGGGAGTATGCGCCCCAGTCGTTTTCACCTTCCTTAGCCATTACAGTAGCAGCGATGGTCTTGTTGTAGTCGGCATCGACTTTAGCACGGTTGCGGATAGCGCGCCAGTAAGAATCGGCAGTCTGGTCAACGTTGCCGTTCTTCTCGTATGAAGCCTCCATATAGTTGAGGAGAGCCTCGACGCCACGGAAAGTAATAGAACCGGTAGTAGCGCCAAGGTTACCTTCTGCCATGGTGTAGTCAAAGGAGCATCCTTTCTTGTTGGCATAGCCGGTGATAGGATTCTGTGAAGCACCCTCGGTGAGGAGCATGCTCATATTGTACCTTGTCACAACAGCACCGTTCTTATAGCTCATGATGCAGGTATCGCCACGAACAAAGAGCTGTGCGCGTGAGTCGCGGTCCTTAAGTGTAGCTGTAACACCTTCGTTTTCCCAAGCCTCGTCATAGCCTGAACCTGCGGCATAGATAGGAAGACCGTTCTGCATCACATAGCTGCGGATCATGCCGCGGGTGAAACCGAGGCCGCCTCCGTGAGTCATATACGGGTGCTGCATCTGGGTAGATACCTGAGGAGCATCCAACTGGTATGCACGGTACATGAGAACCTCTTTGTAACTGCTAAGGTCTGTCTGACCAAACATGCAGTAGTAAGGATTCAAGGCAGCGAGTGTGGGGCTGAAGGGTTCTTCAGAACCGGTATTCTGGGTAAGGTTGCCCACCATCTGGTCAGCTACGACTTTAGCGGATGCCATAGCTTCTGTGAGGAAGTAGCTGATTTCGCTGTCGATGTCAAATCCTGCGATATCGGCAGAGTTTCCGGGCCAGCCGGGTCCACCGGGAACAAGAGCGGTGCCTTTGTGGTACTTCAACCATGTGCCTTCAAAGAGAGCGACACGGCTGCGGAACAGAAGTGCGACGTTTTTGTTTACACCCTGCTTGCCCTTGCTCGATGTTTCGGGAAGATACTTGATAGCCTCATCAAGGTCAGCAAGGATATGGCGAGCCACTTTATAGCGGGGCTGACGGGGCGAATTGAGAAGAAGCTCCTCCTTATCGTCGGGAAGCACATCGTCAATAATAGGATAGTCACCTACAGCGCTGAGGCTTGAGAAGTACTGGTAAGCACGGAAGAAATATGCCTCACCTATAGACTGGTTTACAAGAGCAGAAGCGGAGAGTGTTCCATCCTCAAGTTTGGGGAGAACATTTTTAAAGAAGAAGTTGAGACCACGGATACTGCCGAAGCTCCAGTTTGACTGGTCGTTTGAGGTTTTCCACTCACCTTTGGCATAGCGTGAGGGAAGGCTACGGGTAACCTGGTTGTCAGTGCCATTGTCATTGGCGAATGTGCCTTCACCGTAAGCGTTGTCGGTATGTGATGGCAACATTCCATAATAGTTCATCACATACGCTGAAAGGTTATCTCCGTTAATGAAGAAATTCTCCGCAACAATATCAGCTTCCGGCTCCCTGTTGAGAAAATCTTCGCAGGAAGATAATCCAACAAGCATTGAACTGCCGATGAACAGAGATGCTATATATTTATTCATGATTTGACTTAAATGATAGATTAGAATGTAATGTTAAGACCGCATGAGAACACACGAGACAGAGGATAGATCTTACCGAAGCCTGCACCGTATTCATTGTATGCCTCGATCAGCTCGGGATCACCCATCTTAGAGAATTTGGTGATGTTGAAGAGGTTTTCACCGGAGAAGTAAACGCGCAAACGCTCAACATAGAACTTGCGGGTAACGCTCTGAGGAATGGTGTAACCGACAGTGAGGTTCTTGAGGCGGCAGTATGCTGCATTCTGGAGGTAACGGTCGTTGCTGTAAGTATTGTACGGACCACGATCGTAGATAACACGGGGATAGTATGCGTTCACGTTAGGACCGAGGGGGTCGGTTGTGTCTTCGGGACGGAAGTAGTCGAGGTGCGGCTCAAATACCATAGCCTGCCAGAGACTTACGCGTGATGCGCCGAAGAACATGGCGTTGCCGCTGCCAGCAAAGTAATCGCGCTTGCCGATACCCTGGAAGAAAATCTTGATGTCGAAGCCCTTCCACTGAGCGTCGAGGTTAAGACCGAAGCTGTAGCGGGGAGTCTGATTACCGATAACTACATAGTCACCTGAGTTCTCTACAGTAAATGTACTGATAGGCTCTGCATCCGGATTTTTCTTGAAATTGGGATCATATCCGGCATCACCGGGTTTGTAAATCTTGCCGTTGAGCTTGTACACGCCATCAACACCCTGAGAAATCATACCGTCACCGTCGACATCCTTAAACATCATGTCACCAGCCTGCCAGCCGCTACCAAGGATAGACTGCGGGTTATTATAATCAGGATCTTTGCCATAAACTTTTTTGTAAGATTCTCTCATCTGATCCATATGCTGCTGCATTTCCGCATCAGTCTTGGCGAGGCCTTTGGTCTTGAAGCCCCAGATTTCACCGAGCTTCTTGCCGGGCCAGTATGCCTGGCTGAGGCTCTTGGTTTCATTAGGATATTCATCGATGGTTGTGGTGTGGTCATAGAGGTTAGCTGTGATACCGTAGCTGAATTCACCGATGCGGTCACGCCAGCTGATTGTGAGCTCCCAACCTTTTGAGGTCATCGAGAGGTTGTTGACATTGGGCACACCTGCACCAAGCACACCGGGGAGTGCAGCACCGGGACCAACCATGTCCATAGTGCGGCGGTTGTAGTAGTCGATAGTACCTGTGAAGCGGTTGTTGAACATACCCCAGTCGAGACCTATGTCCCAAGTGCGGTTTTTCTCCCATGTGAGTGATGTAGAGATAAGACCGGGCATAGTAGCGACTGTGGGCTTTTTGCCGCCAACGAGCCATCCGGAAGAATTGGTTGCATAGCCCATATTAGCGTATGTGGGATACCAGTTATTTGTGTTCTGGTTGCCGAGCTTACCCCAAGAGTAACGAACCTTCAAGGTGTTGAGCCAAGTGTGGGTGTTTTCCATGAATGCTTCGCGAGCCACATTCCAGCCGAGTGAGAATGAGGGGCTCCATG
>CAMWQE010000063.1 GCA_947176335.1 uncultured Porphyromonadaceae bacterium
TTTGTCCGGGTGGTGGAATTGGTAGACACGCTACTTTGAGGGGGTAGTGGCCATTGGGCTGTGTGAGTTCGAATCTCATCTCGGACACCAAGAAACGCAATTGACTTCAATAAGTTGGTTGCGTTTTTTATTTTAACCAATTACGCCTCGACCGTAAGTGAACGCAACAGATACAGCAAAAGCCATAAACAGCAAAAGTCAAAGAACAATGCAACAGAATCAACGATGCTGGTGGTGCGGCAATGACCCGCTGTACACAAAGTATCACGACGAAGAGTGGGGTAAGCCAGTAACCGACGACCGCACGCTATTTGAATTTCTCATCCTCGAAAGTGCCCAGGCAGGGTTGTCGTGGATTACTATCCTCCGAAAGAGAGAAGGCTATAGAAAAGCATTCCACAACTTTGACTTCCATGCCGTTGCAGCAATGACCGAGGAAGATGAGAACACGCTGATAACCTGTGACGGAATAATAAAGAACCGGCGCAAAATCCACAGCGCTATTACTAATGCCCGACTTTTTATCGAAATAATCCGTGAATTTGGTTCATTCAGCTCCTATGTGCTCACATTTATGCCGGATGGAAAAAGGATTGTCAACGACATTCCTGCCAAAGAATCGCTCCCTGCATCCTCACCGGTATCAGATGCGATGAGCCGGGACATGAAGCGCCGCGGTTTCAAATTTTTCGGAACAACGATCTGCTATTCATTCCTTCAGGCAACCGGATTCATTGATGACCACCTTAACTCGTGCCCTTGCAAGACAATGAAGCAATACCCTTAAAAATTCGCCAACGCTTGCAGACGTGCCCTATAGCCAGCAGAGTGAAAACAATACCAAACACATAGTGCAGCATAGACACCTCCTCGCTCCGGCTGCCACACATAAGCACAATACCTGATGCGGCGAGAATCACCCCGACACATAGCAGGACAGTAGTAATCCTTTTCCTCTTAACCGGAATCTTACGGTAATTCCTGAACCACTGCGGATGTTGCGCACCATGCATTGCAAGGACAGCAACCAACACCAGACCAACAGCTTCATGGAGAGCCCACAAGCCGCTGTCATTGTATATATAAAGGTGATGCACTTCACGGTGCAGGACAAAACCGCTCACAATAGCTGCAATTACACAAACCATCGCAACCACGTCCACCACACATTTCCACTTGGCTGACTTCATAGTACAACTGAATTTAACTCCCACAAAGATAAACATAAAATCCCCACCAAACAAAAGCAAGAGTATTACGGTGTCATCTCTTGCAAATGAAGTTTACATCCTTCAGAGAAAAAGATATGCCGATGTAAATATCGTAAAAGTTTCCATATTTATTTGCACATTTACAAAATACTGCTTACCTTTGTACCAACATTAACAATAAAAAAACACACCCACTATGAAAAATTTTACATTTGCTATGAAATGGCACGAAATCCTCAGACCCTATTCCAGTGACATCCGCAGAGAAGTTTATGAAGCAGTAATAGAATACGCTGCATCAGGAAATATCATTGACATGCAACCACTTGCGCGTATGGCTTTTGATTTTATCCGCTACGAAATCGACGAGAAAGCGCGTAAAAGAGAGGCTCGTAAAGCAAAAAAATCGCAATCAGTTGATAAAACGGAACCACAAGCTCATATTGAGGATAATCTCACCCCACAAATGACTGCCGAAAAGCCAGTAACTCATCCACAGGAGGATGATGAGCCAAAGCAGCGACAAATAAAAGATAAACCATTACCTTTAACAGCCACAACGCGACTGCAAATGCAATTGCCGGCGGCAATGCGCAAGAAAGGTATTAAAGTGAAGCTGGTAAACCAACGCGTAGACCGCAAGCGGCTCCGCGTAGCATAATTACCTCACCATCGGCAGAAGCTCATGGAATATGCCAGGCGTGGAGGTAAGCACGCTTACTCCCCGGTCATCCCTGAACCGGGTGCTGATAGCTCCACCTTCCCCGGCTATGACAAGAGCTGCGGCAACATCCCACTCATGCAACGCAATCTCCCAGTGTGCGTCAAGAAAACCGGCACCGACGTATGCTGTTTCAAGGGCGGCAGAACCGAGGCGACGCAATCCCCTCACCTTAGGTAGCACCCGCAACACAGCCGCGGTATTGTCATCGCCGTTAGTTGAGCGGTCTACAGGAAAACCTGTAGCTACCACACTGCGCTCAAGGCGGTCAGTATCGGAGCAATGAACCGGACTGCCGTTAAGGAAAACCCCTTCACCGGAAACAGCGTGAAAAAACTCGTCAAGATATGGAGCGAAAACAAAACCGGCAACCCCCTTGCCGCTGTGCTCTATGCCGACAGATACGCAGAACGCCGGCAATCCGGCACGGAAATTTGTTGTTCCGTCAAGTGGGTCTATAACCCAGCGCCAGTCGCTTGACACGCACCCTGCCGCACCGCTCTCTTCACTGAGAATAGCGTGATTCGGGTACTTAGAGCGTATATTGCCCAACAGCAGAGCCTCCGAAGCCTTGTCAGCTGCGGTGACTATATCTGACTCGTTCATTTTTGCCTCCGTTTCAAGACCGGACTTACGGAAATAAGACATAAGTACTGCTCCGGCTTGGCGAGTCCATGTCATTGCGTCAAGCACTATATCTTCGAGGTCTTCCATATCACTGCTCGTCGGCAATATCTATCGGCAGAGGGCGGCGGAATTCCTCCTTGAATGATATCAATGTTTCGGTTCGCCCTGCACCAACCGCCTGGAGAGGACCGTGGATTATCTGTAGCAAGTGGTCATTGTTCCGAGCATACAGCTTTATCAGCAGGTCATATTTACCTGTGGTGAAATGGCACTCCACAACCTCCGGTATCTTCCTGAGCGCAGACACCACTGAATCATAATTGCTCGGATCCTTGAGGAAAAAACCTATGTAGGCGCAGGTTTCATACCCGGCTGACGCAGGATTGACCAAAGTTTCAAAGCCTTGGATTATATCTGAGGACATCAGTTTTTGTATACGCTGATGTATTGCCGCGCCGCTAACGCCGCATTCACGCGCTATCTCAAGGAAAGGAGTGCGCGCATTATCGCTCAGCATGCTAAGAATCTTCTTATCAAGATTATCGAATTGAATACGTGGCATATCGTAGAATTTTCTGCAAAAATACATAAAATTCCATTGAACATATTGCAAAAACGAAACGTTTAAAATGCGTCAACTATTTATTTTTCGAGAGATGAGAAGATTTCTTACCGGTGCGCTCATAGGCATTTCTATGATTGCGTCCGCCACAGAAACAAGCGACACCATAGCTGGCACAAGGCCTCAGGCAGTAGGTCTTGTGCTGAGCGGAGGTGGAGCCAAGGGCATAGCCCACATTGGTGTTATTCAGGCACTTGAAGAAAACAACATTCCTATTGACTATATCACAGGCACATCGATGGGAGCAATCATCGGCGGCTTGTACGCTTGCGGCTACACCCCTGCCGAAATGCTTGAGCTGATTAAGTCAAAAGGATTCGACTACTGGAGCAGCGGCAAAATAGATCCCTCGCTCACATATTATTACGCCACATCTGAACGCACTCCTGCACTTGTGCATTTCAATCTGGGCAGCAACGGTACTAAAAATTCACCGAGCCTGCTGCCCACAAGCCTCATCAATCCGCTGCCGATGAACTTCGCGTTCATGGAACTCTTCTCTGCCTATTCCGCGCAATGCAATGACAACTTCGACAATCTTTTCGTGCCGCTGCGCACAGTCACATCCAATATCTATGCCAAGCACAAGATAGTGCTTAAATCAGGTTCGCTTGGCGACGCAATCAGGGCATCGATGAGCTTCCCGCTTGTATTCCGTCCTATTGAGATAGACAGTGTGCTGGTGTATGACGGAGGTATTTACGATAACTATCCTTTCAATGTGATGCACACCGACTTTGCACCGGACATCATGATTGGTTCTAACGTCTCAGGGCCGGACGCCAAGCCGAAAAGCAACGACATCATGCAGCAGCTGGAAGACATGATTATCCAGAACAACGACTATAACCTGCCGCCCGAATGGGGCGTAAGCCTTACTGTGCCGGTCAGGATGTTCGGTCTGCTTGACTGGGAGAAAGCCGATACGATTTGCCGCATAGGCTATAACACCGCGATGCAGATGATGGACTCCATCAAAACCCGCGTAACTGCAAGGACCACCCCCGAAGTGCGCAATCTCAAGAGAGCCGTATTCAAATCACAGACACCTTACGTCCGCTTTGACACCGTAACTGTCACCGGTGCGACAAAGTATCAGAACGAGTACATAAAATACCTCTTTACCCATAACAGCCCTGACACATTCGGGCTCAGCAGGGCAAAAGATTCCTATTACCGCGCAATCACCCCGGGAAAACTCGAGAACCTTGTGCCGGAAGCGGTTTACAATGACTCGACAAAACTATTTGACCTGCGGTTGAAAGCAACCGTAAAAGATAATTTCCGCATCGGTTTCGGCGGATATATATCCTCATCCACATCAAGTATGCTCTTCTTCTCCGGAGGCTACAATACCATGAGTTTCAACTCGCTTGATGCCAGTCTTAACGCATGGGTCGGACAAAGCTACCTTGCAGCGCTTGTCAATGCACGCATCAACCTGCTCACCGGAGTACCATCGGCGCTTAAGCTCCAGATTGGTGCGTCAAGGCAGAAATTCTACGAAAACGAGCAGCTTTTCTTTAAGGATAACGGACCTATCTCCATACTCCACACAGAATATTACTCACGCCTGCTTTACACTATCGCGGCAGGACGCAGAGGCAAATTCGATATCGGAACCGGTTACGGATTCTTGATTGACCGGTTCTTCCCCAACAACCACTCTGACTTCAAGAAAGTCGACCGCGACAAAACCACCCGCAGTCTTGGTGAAATCATCGGGCAGTACAGCTACTCGACCCTTGACAACCCGTCTTATCCCACAAGCGGAGCCGCATACAATGTCACTGCGATAGGAGCACATGGACGTTTCCACTACACACCCTCACCGGTACAGGAGAATCCTACTGTAAAAGAGAACATGACATTCGGTCAAATCGAAGCGTCAGCACAAAACTTCTTCTCACTCGGACGCCACTTCGCATTCGGAACAGAATTCAATGCGCTGTTCTCCACACGCAAACTGCTCAACACCTACAATACCTCAATTGTACTTGCACCCGCATTTAATCCCACTCCCGCAAGCTACAATTCCTTCAATCCCGCACTCAGGGCAAACTCATATGTCACCGCAGGAATAATTCCTATATGGAAAATCAACTCCAACGTGCAGTTCAGAGGCACCTTCCATACATTCCTGCCGTTCAAAAAAATAATCGAGAATCCCGACAACACTGCGCGCTATGGAAAAATATTTTCCAATCCTGAGTTTTTCGGAGAAACAGCACTTGCTGTCACCCTACCGTTTGCCACACTGTCAGCGTACGCTAATTATGTAAGCTACCCGGCACGCAACTGGAATTTCGGCATCTCGCTCGGCATATTTGTCCTCGCTCCAAAATTCCTCCGCTAACCTATGCATTTACGACCGCAATTTGTATATTTGCGGCATGAAACTGATTGTTGACAGCGGAAGCACAAAAGCCACTTGGGTTCTACTCCCCACAGGGAAGCAAGCAGAGCGTTTCCAGTCGCCGGGCATGAATCCGGCGCTGCTGTCCGACAGCGACATTGTTCTCGCCGTCAAAGCACGAATACCCGATGAGCTTAAAAGCAAGCCTGTAAAACAGGTTTGCTTTTATGCGGCTGGGTGCAGAGGTGCACGCGATGCATCTGCAATATGCACGGCTCTGAATGAAGTGTGGAGCGAAGCTGAAACATTCGCATCATCAGATATTTTAGGCGCGGCGAGAGCGGTTTGCGGCAGTAAGCCCGGAGTGGCGGCGATTCTCGGTACCGGCTCCAACTGCGCTGTGTATCATCCGGAGAAAGGAATCGTTGCATCAACTCCCCCGCTCGGCTACATCCTCGGCGATGAAGGAAGCGGTGCCGACATCGGTAAGACAATGGTCAATGCAGCCCTCAAAGGATTATGGCAGCAGCCATTGAAAAAACGTTTTCTGGAAGAACACAATCTTGACCAGAACGCAATTATTAACAAGGTTTACCGACAGCCGGAGCCAAACCGGTTTCTCGCCTCCCTCGCATTATGGGCAAAAGACAATATCGGTGAACAGCAGATTGAAGCACTCGTCATCAGCCGCTTCCCGGCATTCTTGCACCCTATCCTGTCACCGTTACCGGAAGCAAAAAATCTTCCGATAGGATTTGTCGGGTCAATCGCTTCCGGATTCGAGCCTCAGCTACGCCAAGCCTGCGCCATGTGCGGCGTTACAGTCGGCAACATATTCAAATCTCCGGCAGACGGTCTCGAACTTTTCCACAGAAACAATTAATAAACCATAATAACATCATAACCATGGAAGAACAGAAAAAAGACAATTTTGAACTCATCCTATTAAATATCACCGGCAATGACCGTCCGGGAGTCACTGCGGCATTGTCTGAAATCCTTGCGAAATACAATGCCACTATCCTTGACATCGGTCAGGCGGACATCCACCACACTCTTGCACTCGGCATACTCATCAAAACCGACAGCACCCAGAGCGGTGACCTCATGAAAGACCTCCTTTTCAAGTCCTATGAGCTTGGAGTGACAATCCGTTTCAGCCCCGTCAAGGAGGAGGAATACGGCAAATGGGTTGACATGCAGGGAAAAGACCGGTGGATTATAACCATACTCGGCAGAAGGCTCACTGCAAAGGCAATTGCAGAAGTAAGCCGCGAAGTAGCCCAGCAGGGAATGAACATCGACGGCATCAAGCGACTCACCGGACGCATGCCGCTCCACGAGGAAGACCCGTTGACAAAATCATGCGTGCAGGTAAGCGTGCGCGGATTCCTGAAGGATCAGACAGCGATGCAGCAGCGTTTCATGCAGATTGCAACAGAGCAGCAGGTAGACATTTCACTACAGGAGGACTCCATGTACCGCCGCAGCCGCCGCCTTGTATGCTTCGACATGGACTCCACCCTAATAGGCACAGAGGTTATCGACGAGCTTGCTGACAGAGCCGGAGTTGGAGAGCAGGTCCGCGCTATAACCGAAAGCGCGATGCGTGGAGAGATTGATTTCCGCGAAAGCTTCACCCAGAGGGTCGCATTGCTCAAAGGGCTTGACGAAAGCGTGATGAAAGATATCGCAGAAAACCTGCCTATCACCGAAGGAGTCGACCGAATGATGGCTGCGCTCAAACGCACAGGTTACAAGACCGCCATCCTTTCAGGCGGATTCACCTATTTCGGCAACTACCTGAAGCAGAAATTCGGCTTTGACTACGTATATGCCAACGAACTTGAAATAGTAGACGGCAAACTAACCGGAAGATATGTGGGAGACATTGTAGACGGCCGCCGCAAGGCAGAGCTGCTCAAACTCCTCGCGCAAGTAGAGAATGTGAACATCCAGCAGACCATCGCTGTTGGTGACGGAGCCAACGACCTTCCCATGCTTGCCACCGCAGGGCTTGGAATAGCGTTCCACGCAAAACCGAAAGTAAAAGCTACCGCCGACCAGGCGCTGTCAACCATCGGGCTTGACGGAATACTCTATTTCATCGGATTCAAGGACACCCAGATTTCTGACCGCAGCCAGCAATAACAGCCGTACAACATTAGAACATAAAAAAAATAGGTCGCAATCCATGCGGCCTATTTTTATCAGAATTTATAGCCGGCGGCGCCCATAAAGTTGAAATTGTGGATGTTTGGATTGACAAGACCGCTGTTATACGCAACATTCTTGAAACCTACCTGGCATCGCGCCCCGATGAAGAAATGGTTGCCGAACTGGAGCGCGGTAGCGATGTGCAGACCGATATCGTTCCTGCGGTAAGAATTTATGAAAGTTGAACTGCTGTTGAAATACCCGCACTTTGTCACAACAGTGCGCGGCACAAGCTGCCCCAGGTCGTTCAAGGTAGAATTATAGATTGTCTGGTCCTGCTTGCCCCATATACCGTAGCTATAGTAAAAACCCGCATCGACATTCCAGCGCAGACCGTCGAGGATATTGAAGCGGAAAGACAGGAATATGGGGAAATTGAGGTAAGTGTAACGGTTGCGCACAAAAATATTGCTCATCGACACATTTTCATGGTTGCTCACGGCAAGATTCACCTTGTTATGGTTTACGGTGACATTCATCTCCGTGCCGAAGCCGAACCACTGTCTCAACCCGAACACAGCACCCGCTCCTAACCCGTAGCCGGTGCCGTTGTCAGCATTGCACTCCGTTATTTCGCTGAACTTGCCTGCATAATTTTGGGTTATGCCGGTTGAGCCGGAGAAAACATGCACATCTACCTCCACAAATTTCTTTGCAGGAGCGTGGTTTACAAACTGCGCGCAGGCAATCTCAGGCACGGCGCAAAAGCACATCAAAATCAATCTTATAATAGCCTTTTTCATATCGCGTCTATGTTTATCCGCAAAATTACGACTCTCTGTCCACCTGTGCAAACTCACCCGCAAATGTGTTGAAAAAATGGGGTGATATTTTTTTGAAACAACACTGCCATCAATTAACTTTGCGGTGATTTTAGAAGCCACCGCTTCCACCTTTTTAACCTAAATGCCATTATGACACTGAAACGAAACAAACTTTGGGTATCGGCACGCGACTACCTGTTCATCATCATAGGACTGGCGCTCTACGCCTTCGGGTTCTCAGCATTCATCCTGCCGCAGAAAGTGGTCATGGGAGGCATGGCGGGCCTCGGATCGGTGGTCTACTTCGCAACCCTGCGCCTCTCGGAGCACGGGTCGTTTCCCTGGGCTATACCGGTAGGTGTGACAATGTATGTGATGAACTTCATCCTGCTGGCTATCGCATTCAGGGTTGTGGCGCGAACGTTTGTCGTCCGCACCCTTTTCGGCATGACAGTCCTCTCGTTCCTCATATACCTATTCCAGCCTATGTTCGGCAGCCTCCATATCCTGCCGGATGACCATCTTCTCAACCTCATCCTCGGTTCGGCTATCATGGGCATAGGCATCGGCACCGTATTTATCCACAACGGCTCATCCGGCGGCACCGACATTGTAGCTGCGATGGTGAGCAAGGTCAGCAATGTCACTATCGGGCGCACGATGATGATATGCGACTGCATCATAGTGGGCTCGGCTTACTTTGTGCTCAGCTACTCGCTCGGTGAAATCGTTTACGGTCTGTTGGTGACCGTGCTCACCGGATATATGTGCGACCTTGTAATCAACAGCGACCGCCAGGCTGTGCAATTCACCATCTTCTCCAAGAAGTGGGAAGAAATCGCGAAGGCAATCAATGTGGAGGCAAACCGCGGATGCACCGCATTCAACGGCATGGGCTGCTACTCCGGGCAGCAGGTCAAGATGCTCCTTGTCATGTGCCGCCGCATTGAGGCGGTGTCCATCTACCGAATCATCAAGAGTATCGATGACGACGCATTCATCACCCAGTCAAACGTAAACGGCGTTTACGGCAGAGGCTTCGACCAGATAAAGGTCAAGAGCAAGAAAAAAAGAAAACTGCCGGAAACCGCAAAGCAGATTCCGGCAGACAGTAAAAACTGATTTTTCCCTCAGCCCTTACTTTTTACCTTTCTTTTTCTCCAGCTGGCGCTCAAGAGCCTCCATGCAGGTGTCTATCGCTTCCTCGAAAGAGTCAGCTACTTTTGTGGCGACCATCTTGTCCTGCTGCGGCACAGTCAGCTCGATAATTGCCTCCTTGTTCATTGCTGTTTCAGGCTTCACTACCTTAAGGGTCACTTCAGCGGAAGTGATATCGGGGTAATGACGCTGTATGCGCTCCGCTTTCTTGTTGATAAACGCTGTCAACTTCTCGGCGATGTCAAAGTGGATGGCTTGAATCCTAATTTCCATGGTTTTCTTTTTTAGTGGCACGGGGATGCGCCTGTTGGTAATTCTGTTGTAACTCTCTGTATGATATATGGGTGTATCCCAACGAACCATCCCGCCGAAAAGAAAGGTGTAAAAAACGGTGGGCGCGTTTGCATAAAAAAAAAA
>CAMWQE010000064.1 GCA_947176335.1 uncultured Porphyromonadaceae bacterium
GTATAAGCAGAGGGGGGATTTCCGCACTGCAAACTGGTCGATGCTTGCCCGGAATTACGAGCGGAGCGTATTTTACCAGCTTGACCTTGACGACACCGCCGGTGCCTACTCCTCCTTAGGGCTTGAAAAACCGCAGTTGCTTCCGGACAATGCTCCGGCAATGACGCGCATCCGTAACCTCATGCTGCGCTCAAGGATTGACTTGAAGAACGGCATCGACGGTAGCGCCGACGAGGCGGCAGCCTTCGGTATTCTCCGTGAGGAGATTCTCTCCGCTATCAGCTCGTCTGTGCCGCAGCCGCGCCTCAATGTGTTTTCAGACCAGATTGTGTGGGCGCGCAGCCCGGTGAGGATTGACCTTGCCGGGGGATGGACGGACACTCCGCCTTACTCGCTTTTCGCGGGGGGCAATGTGGTGAATATGGCAATTGAGCTTAACGGTCAGCCGCCACTGCAGGTGTATGTGAAGCCATGCGCTGACTTCAAGATAATACTGCGCTCAATCGACCTTGGGGCTATGGAGGCGGTGGAGGATTATGACTCCCTGTATCAGTTCAACAAGGTTGGTTCGCCATTCTCCATTCCGAAAGCGGCTCTTGTGCTGTCGGGATTCTGCCGTGACGCGGCGCACTCGCTTAAAGAGCAGCTGGAGCAGTTCGGTTCAGGCATAGAAATTACTCTTCTGAGCGCCATACCCGCCGGGTCAGGTCTCGGCACAAGTTCAATCCTTGCGGCTACAGTGCTCGGCGCATTGTCGGACTTCGCCGGGCTCGCATGGGACGAGAATGAGATTTGCTCGCGCACTCTCGCGCTTGAGCAGCTCCTCACTACCGGCGGCGGATGGCAGGACCAGTATGGCGGGGTACTTGGCGGAATAAAGCTGCTTCAGACCGAGGAGGGCTACACCCAGCATCCTCTTGTGAGCTGGTTGCCGGAGCGTCTTTTCAATTCCCCGGAATATTCGGGATGCCACTTGCTTTACTATACCGGATTAACGAGGACAGCGAAAAATATCCTTGCGGAGATTGTGCGCGGAATGTTCCTCAACTCCGGGGCGCGTCTTGAGCTGCTTGATGAGATGAAAGTGCACGCGCTCCAGATGGCTGATGCAATCCAGAGGAATAATTTTGAGCTGTACGGCAAAATGGTGGCGCGCACATGGAGCCAGAACAAAATCCTTGACAGTGGTACCGAGCCGCCTGCTGTTGCGGAGATAATCAACAGAATAAAGGATTACACTCTCGGTTACAAGCTTCCCGGAGCAGGTGGTGGTGGCTACCTGTATATGGTGGCGAAGGATCCGGACGCGGCGGCGCGTATAAGAGCGGAACTCACCGCCACTCCGCCGAATGCCAAAGCAAGGTTCGTGGAGATGACGGTGAGCCGGTCTGGTTTCAAGGTGTCGCGGTCATAAGACCGGCGGCACTGTCTGTCAGCAATTGTAAAATTCGGTGAAGGCGCGGATTATGTAATCATGGTCCGCAACCGATGCTGTTTCCCTTGCGGAGTGCATCGCCCATATTGCGGCACCCATGTCCACTCCGCGCAAATCTATCTGCGAAGTGAGGATATTTCCGAGGGTAGAGCCGCCGGCAACATCGCTGTGGTTCACAAAGTACTGGTATGGAACTCCTGCGCGCTCGCATATTGTGCGGAACACCGCTGCACTGTCTGCATCAGTCATATATTTGCAGTTGGCGTTTATTTTTATAGCAGGACCGTTTCCGGGAATCGGATGGTTTGTCGGGTCCTGCTTCTCCGGGTAGTTGGGGTGGAGTGCATGGGCATTGTCAGCCGACACCATGAATGAGTTTGCAATCGCCCTAAGGTACGTCTCCTCATTTCCGCCGAGGGCGGCAGTCACGCGGCGGAGAATATGGTCAAGTACCGGTGAAGCTGCTCCTTGCTTTGTGCCGCTTCCTGTTTCCTCGTTGTCAAATATCGCCATGACGCGTGTCATTGACATATTGTCGCTGTCAAGGAGAGCGGTCATTGCCGCGTGAACCATGCTCAGGTCATCGAGGCGTCCGGAAGTGATGAACTCGCCGTTGAGCCCGACCCTGCATGCAGGAGTGGTGTCATAAAGGCTGAGGTCGTAGTCGAGTATGTTTTCCTTATCTTCGCCAAGTTCCTCCGCAATGAGACTGAGAATGATATCTTTCCCTTTTTCCGCAGCGTTGTAGTCAAGTGCAAGCACAGGCAGCATATCTTTCTGCTTTGAAAGCGGGTTGCCTTCGTTGACAGCGCGGTTGAAATGGATAGCGAGGTGCGGGATGGTCAGGAGCGGTCTGTCGAACTTGACCAACCGTGTAACGGGATTCAACGGGTCAAAAGAGCGGAGAATCACCCTGCCTGCGAGTGATAGCGGACGATCAAACCAGGTGTATAGAATAGGTCCGCCATACACTTCCGTGTTCAGTTTCACCACTCCTCCCTCGCAGATGATTTCGGAATGGGGTTTTACCCTGAAACAGGGCGAATCGCTATGGGCGGATATGATTTTGAATCCGGCATCCGCACTGTCCTCTCCGGCAACGAAAGCGAATATAGCAGAATCATTTTTAGTCATGTAGTATCTGCCTCCCGGCTCGATGCTCCACGCGTCCCTCGGGTCGAGGCGCGTGAATCCTTCCTCTTCGAGGCGGCGGCGCACAGTGTCTGTGGCGTAGAAATTAACTACTGAGCGGTCAAGGAACCGCATGAGATCGCTTGCATGAATGTCGGTTTTTTCAATTGCCATAGTGATAGGTATTAAATTTCTTCAGGGTTGTGGTAAATAGCGTTCAGAGGACGCATCACATTGCAGAGAATACGACTCCAGTATGCATCAAAATCCTCCTTTATAGCCGCGATAGCTGCAGGAATCAAAGAGGAGGGCGCGTCACGTACCATCTCCACAAAATTGTATAGCGACTGGAAAATGTCGGCAAGACCTTCGGCAACACTTGCTGCTATAGGTGTATCAGAGTACTTCATGTCCTCCTCGAAAACTTCAAGGTAAGTGTCATTTGCTCCCATTGCCGCTTCAAGGTTTCTCCTTACGGTTTCATAGTTTTCCTCATCCAGCGACTGGTCTATATAACCGGGTTCCTCCAGATTTTCATCGGTTTTAAGGTCGTTTGCAGTGATGTATAGGCGCGGTAGAAGCCGTATCATATTGGCTATGAATTCTGTAGGCTCGGTGGTTGCCGCCTGTTCTACCGCCGAACAGTATTCGTTGCATAGGGCAATGAACGCGAGTGAGTTATTGCTCAGCTGTGGGGTTGTCATACTTCTATTTATATAATTTGTTTAATTCAATGTATTCGTACACTCCCGGTGGCACGAAGTAGTTCACATTCTTCCCTTCGGCAACAGCCTGTCTGATGAATGTGCTTGAAATATCCACTCCGGGTGCGTCTGCCATAATCACGCCTTGCGGGAGGGTTGATTTATCTACAGGGTAACCCGGCCGCGGGTATATGATGACTCCATATTCTGATATTATCCTTTCCCAATCTTTCCAACCGGTAAAGCCGTACCAGCTGTCACTTCCGATAATGCACAGGAATGAAATGTCGGGATGTGCGGCAGCAAGTGCGTCAAGAGTGTCAATTGTATATGAAGGTACGGGCATATTGAGCTGCTCGTCGCAGATAGACAGGAACGAGTTTTGCTCGACTGCGAGCCTGAGCATCTCCTCGCGGGTTTCTGCAGGCAGCAGTTCAGGGTCTTTGGTTTTAAAAGGATTAAGCGGTGAGAGCATGAGCCACACCTCGTCTGTAGCGGTCCACTGGGCAATATAGGATGCAACAATCAGATGCCCGATATGCACCGGATTGAATGAACCGCCGTAAAGTCCGACTGTTTTCATCGGTGCCGGTTATTTCAGTAAGCGATAAAATCCTTTATTATTTTATCAGTCTGGTTGACTGCCTCCTCAAGATTGTCGTTGACAACCTTTTTATCGTAGTCTTTTGCGAAAGACAGCTCGAATTCCGCTTTGCCTACGCGCTCGGCTATAGCTTCAGGGGAGTCGGTGCCGCGTCCCTCAAGGCGGCGGCGGAGCTCATCAACGGATGGGGGGAGGATAAACAGGCTCAATGCCCTGTCACCGAACATATTCTTTACATTCACCCCGCCTTTGACGTCAATATCAAGCACAACATTGTGCCCTTCGGCACATTTACGCTCTACCTCGCTTCGGAGCGTGCCGTAAAAGCGGCCGGGATACACCTCTTCGTATTCCACAAACTTTCCTTGTGCTATTGCCTCGCGGAATTCTTCTTCGGTAAGGAAATAGTAATTGACTCCGTGCTGCTCACCCTCTCTTGGCGCACGGCTTGTCGCCGACACGGAAAATTCAAGGTCAATTTCGCCACGGCGAAGAAGCTCGTTAATGATTGTGGACTTGCCGCAGCCGCTCGGTGCGCTTATTATTATTATTTTACCTTGCCTTGGTTGAGTCATACGAAAAAGGTATTTGGGTTACATTACATTTAATACTTGCTCTTTTATCTGCTCCAGTTCATCTTTCATGCGCACTACAATTTTCTGGAGCTCCGCATGGTTGCTCTTGGAGCCGAGGGTATTTATTTCCCTGCCCATTTCCTGGCTGATGAACCCGAGTTTCTTCCCTTGTCCGGGAGCGCCAGCCATAGTTTCCATGAAGTAACGCAAGTGCTGGGTAAGGCGCTGTTTCTCCTCGTTTATGTCAAGTTTTTCAATATAGTATATCATTTCCTGCTCAAGGCGGCTGTTGTCGTATTCTGCCGCAGGGAGCCGGTTGAGGTTGTCCTCAATCCTTGCCCTGATTTTCGACACTCTCTCCATTTCGTAAGCGGGTACTTCGCTGAGGAGTTCAGTGATGCGGTTTATCCTTTTGGTGAAAAACTCTTCTAGACGTTCGCCTTCGCTGCGGCGGTGGGACATCAGCGCTTCGGTAGCATTGTTTGCCGCCTCAAAGAGAGCTGCTGTTTCAGAATCCTTTACCTCCTCAACATTATCGGATTTTAGCACATCCGGCAGCCGCAGCAGCACAGAGTACCAGTCCTCCGGTTCCGGAATGCCAAGAGTTTTTGACAATTCGCATATCCGGTTCTTATAGGATTCAATAAGTGGAGTGTTGAATTGCGCCAATGAGTCGCATCTGGTATTTTCAACAAATATGTTGACTTCCACTTTTCCTCTTTCAAGTTTGTGGCCTATGAGGGCACGGATTTCAAGCTCTTTTTCGCGGAAAACCGATGCAATACGCACAGCCATGTCAAGCTGCTTGCTGTTTAGCGACTTGATTTCGCAAGTTATTTTTTTGTCATCGACTTCAGCAACATATTTGCCAAAGCCAGTCATAGATAGAAGCATGTGTCAGATTTTTGTTTCACAAATGTACAATATAAGAGGGAAATCACCTAATTTTGTAATAAAAATAAACGACATCATGGCAGTTATACTCAATATAGACACTTCGACAGATGTATGCTCCACCGCCCTTACAGCCGAGGGCGATGTGCTTATCCACCGTGAAGATTTTACCGGACGCAACCATGCCGCGCTGCTAAGCGGATATATAAAGGATTGCCTTGACCGTGCTTCGGAGCTGAACCTGAAGCTTGATGCGGTTGCAGTGTCGATGGGACCGGGTAGCTATACCGGTCTGAGAATAGGGCTCAGCGAAGCAAAAGGGCTTGCATACGCGCTGAATGTGCCTTTGATTGGTATCGACACTCTTAAACTGCTTGCCGTTTCTGTGATGTTCTCCGGCATAGAATTGCCGGACGGCGCACTTTTCGCTCCGATGATTGACGCGCGTCGCATGGAAGTGTTTACCGCAGTATATGACATGGCGCTGAACCCTCTCCTTGAACCGCAGCCAATGGTGCTTGACAGTGACAGCTATTCCCAATTTACCTCGCAGGTGCCTGTGCTGTTCTTCGGTAACGGCAGCGAAAAGGCTAAAGAAATGCTAAGCGGCGTGAATGCCATCTTTGTGGATGGAATCAAGCCGCTTGCCGTGGATATGCTTGCACTAAGTGAGCTTGCGTGGAGTAAACGCGATTTTATCGATGTTGCATACTCAACACCTTGGTACCGGAAAGATTTCCAGACTACCAAGCCTAAGAACAAGGTCCTTTAGAAAGGTATTGAAGAAGGGGTTGTGACGTAACGGCGCTCAAATTCGGCATTATTCATGCAAAACATCATTATGCCTTGTATGAGTCCGAGCAGCGAAGCCACAGTTCCGCAGGAGAAAAGGGAGATAAGCAGGAATACAATTCCGCCAGTGGTCTTACCCAGGTAAAAATAATGAATTCCGAGACCTCCGAGAAGAATGGCGAGGATTGCTGCGATGCCACGGCTTTTTCCATGAGGCCCTTCGGCAAAAGCATCGTTTGCAGCCCATGAATTGTAGGGAGGCGGAGTCTGCCAGTTGTTGTTAGTACTCCCGGGATTGTTTGGAGGAGTTACGAGGTCACTATGACAGTAACGGCATTTTATAGCCTCCTGACGTATTTCTTCGCCACAATATGGGCATTTTTTCATTTCATTATCCATAATTTCAGGTCTAATTATTGCTAATATTTTGTTAGACAATAGCAATGATGTAACAAATCATTAAGTACTATAGAAAAGGGAAGCCAGTCATATTATTGTGATAGCATCTTTAGATATGGTCGCTAAAAATCGAGGTGAAAGTCTTGCTCTTTCCTGCAAAGATACATCTTTTTATTTATGCGGCAATGCATGTAATCATGCATTTTGGGGAAACAATCCGGTTAGAGTCCGAGGAAGATGTTGCACAAATCAATGTAAAGGATATTGTATATTGCATCAGTTGCACTGAGAATGCAATTTATCAGACTGTCCACCACATCATAACTTTTGCATGAAAATGATTCAAAGAATGTCGTAATCCGGTTACCCAGCCCGGCTAAATCTTCTCTGCCAAAGGCGCTACGGATACCCGTTCCTGCGAAACAGACAGACACTGTTACCGTAGCAAACAAGGCGAGGAGAGTCCAAGTGTCATATATGGTTGTCCTTTTTTTCATTTTGATGTGATTTGATTTATTATCCCCTCATTTTTAACTACAAGACGGATTGCTTCTCCATCATATTTGAGGTTGTCCACTGTAATGCGGTCAAGCTCAATCTGAGGTTCCTTTTCCGAATAAAAACTCCAGTCGAGGCATCCTACGGTGGAATGGAACGCACTATCCTGTACTACTGAAAAATCAGTGCTCCAACGGCCATTTAGTTTCGGCGCGAGGTATCCGATTTTGGAATCATTGAGTTTGATCTGGTACCCGGCATGATAATTACTGTAGTTGAGTCTCAGTGAGTCAACGATACAGGAATACAGTTCAGTGTATCCAACAGATTCCATTGAGATTTTTTTAGCATTGACTCCAGTGATTAATAGTGGTATAGGCTGATTGTAGATGCTGCGTATTGACACTTCCTTTGCCGAAGAAGGCATCATGATAGTAAGCGGAGATGCTCCTTTTAATGAAGTGACGTTTACGGAATTGATGTCCCTATCGGTTTGCTGAAAGATTATTTTCAGCGAGTCTTGTACGATTTCATAAGAGATATTGTTTTCAATATCCTTATTATAGATTATACGAGGTTTGGTAACTGTGTCACACTGCATTATGCCGATGCGTGCCGCATTGCTGTATATGATACCGTATGATGTGAATGAGATGGTTGAGAATGGCTCAATGTCTTTGCACACCTTCGGGGCAGAGTCGGAAAGCACAATTTCCTCATGCCGGTATAACTCTCCTCCTGATGCCACGGCAATGACAACTCCGAGAATTGCTGCCCATACCACAACAGCTGTGGCAATCATCACTATAGTAGATTTTTTCATTTTATTTCGGTAGTTTATTGTTATTGCAAAATTCTTCATACTCGGCTGCGAGCTCTGCCGGAGTCCATCCGAAAGATTCTATGCGCTCAAAGAAGTAGGGGAGTTCCTCGGCATAAAATACAGCCCGGCGCATTGACATGATTGTTTCCTGTGCGTTTTCCGCTACAAAGAACCCAAGGCCGCGCTTGTTGTAAACAATGTTTTTCTGCTCAAGGTACTCATAGGAGCGGACTACTGTGTTCGGATTGACCTCCACTTCCGCAGCATATTCCCTAACGGACGGTATCCTGCTTCCGGGGGTATATCGGTCGGCAATTATTGCATCCATAATCCTTTCGGCGAGCTGAAGGTATATAGCTTTGTTGTCATTAAAATTCATAGGAACATAAAATTGGTTTACCTTTTGGTGGTTATGACGTCAGTTTCCTTCAATCTCCACCATGCCATAGTCCAGTTGAAAAGGCACACGATAATTTCAATGATAAGAAGGATGTATGGAAAGTTTCTTTCAATGAAAGGTTTCTCTTGGTAGATTCTTCCGGAGGAGAGATGTTCGCCAATGGTCACAGAGGAGATCAAGTACAAGAAGAATAGGGTGAAGAAAACGCCGAAAGTCTTTAACGCTGAATATTTAGGCCACATCACGCTTCCGAGTACAAAGAAGGATTGTACTGCAAATGCTCCGACAAAAAGCATACAGGGAATCAGATGAGGATACTTAACCGGTGTGCAGTAGGAGAGCAATGCAGAATTGCTGAAAACCATGTAAAGCGGTGTAACCGGTGCTTCATGTGGTTTGAAATACATGAACAGGTATCGTATAAATTCAGCGAACAACAGTGCAACAAGGAAGAAGACCGGATAAATCACTACAAAAAGAATCATCCTCGACACCAGTTTTTCAGAAGAAAGTGCAGGAATCATAAGAGCATTTATGCGCCCTTGCTTGGACTTGAGGCCTGAAAACATGAAGGATGCTCCAAGTGCGGCAAAAACATATCCAAGAACTATATAAATCGGCAAAAGATAAGATATTGCCGGATCAAGCTCATGGAATTTATGGATGTTATTCATATAGTTAACATCTGTTGCAATGGAAAGAGCAACACATATCAGAATGCCTGTGAGTGCCGCAGCACAAATGAAAAAGAAATTCCGGTTTTCAATAAAGTATAGTCGGAAAAGATTTAAAGTGCGGGCAATGCTGAATCTATCGTTGTTCATATCATTGATTTATTATCAGGGTTAGTAAATGCCTCTTTAAGCGCTTCCGGTTTTGCCAGTGCAAATTCAAAGAGTGACTCAAGGTTGAGCTCGGTGTCAACGTCATCGGTATTCGGCAAGATGATATTTGCTCCACCGACCGATGGCTGGGTATAAAGAGCATTTTTAATCAGCTCCCGGTTATCTGTCGTTACGAATTTCAGATGTGATAGAATCTGGGATACCGGTTTGTCAAACAGCACTTTGTTAGTTTCTGTAATTATAATATGGTCCAGTATGCGGTCTATGTCGCGCACCTGGTGCGTTGAAATCAATATTGTGCGTTCATCATCCATAGACGACACGATGAATTTCCTGAAACGGCTCTTACCCGGAATATCAAGCCCGTTGGTTGGCTCGTCAAGTAAAAGCAGGGGAGTATTGCATGCGAGGGCGAAGCACATGAATGCTTTCTTTTTCTGTCCCATTGACAGTGCTCCGAGGTTTAAATCCGGAGTTAGGTCAAATGTTTCCAGATGCCTGTGCAGATCCTCAACGCTGAAGCGGGGATAGAATTTTGAATTCAGCTTCAGGTATTTATCAAGTGTAACCGGTGGCAAGTCAAACTCTTCAGGCACGATGAATATATCGCTCAGGGTTGACGGTTTCCTTAACCTTGTGTCGCAGCCATTGAAAAGTACTTTTCCGGAATCGGGCGTGAGCAATCCCGCGATAAGATATAGCAGTGTAGACTTTCCCGCTCCGTTCCTTCCGAGCAGACCGTAAATGCCTCCCGGAGCTATGTTCAGCGAGAAGTCGCGGAGCACCGGAGTATTCTTTTTGTAAGCGAATGAGATATTCTGTACTTCAATCATAGTGTATTAGTATAATAGTACAC
>CAMWQE010000065.1 GCA_947176335.1 uncultured Porphyromonadaceae bacterium
TCAGTATAATCCTGAAGGTGCTCAAACCCACAAGCTGAAAAATAGGGTACTATACCGACAATAAGGAGATAAACAGACTTTCAATCGGTTACCTGCCACAAAAAAACAGCATTGACCCCCGTTTTCCTATTACCGTAAGGCAGGTGATTTCCTCCGGCATGGCTGGCAAGAAAAATGTCAGCAAGATTGAACTTGAAGAGTTGACGGGTAGGACATTGAGCCTGGTTGAACTTGAGCATAAGGCTGATTCCCCTATCGGCGCACTCAGCGGCGGCCAATTGCAGCGTGCCCTTCTCGGCAGGGCGGTTATAGCGCCTCACGATGTACTGGTGCTTGACGAGCCTTTGAGCTACATTGACAGGAAGTTTGAAAACCGCATATATGATATTGTCGCTGAACTGAGCGCTGATACCACAGTCCTGCTTGTAAGTCATGAAATGACCCGCTTTGCAGAAATGGCGAACAGGCATCTCATTGTTGACCACGAAATAAGCGAGTGCCATTCAGCAAGCCATTTGATTCACTGCGATTGCTGCTGAATTTCAGCCTGATATACAGCAGAATGTAAAATTTCTTGCTTTTTTTGCGAGGAATTTGTTGCATATATTGGTTATTTTACATACTTTTGCAGCGAATAACCACTTAAACCTTTACAACAATGAATAAATCTTTATCTTTCCCGGATAATTTTTCCGGACATCGTTCTCTTGAAACAGTCAATTTCAACCACCTCCTTGGGCATAAGCTTTCTCGGAAGAAGCTTGGACACCCCCGCAAAAAAAGCGTCCTTATTAAATCCCTGACCTTCAACGCAAAGAATAATCTCACTACCCCAGCGGTCAGAACTTCTGGAAGTGACAAAAACCGCCCGGTCGCCAAGGAGGGGCGCAAGCGTTTGCTCAAGTTCCTCCGGATGAACCTTGATTCCACCGGAGTTAATCACATTATCTGCTCGTCCAAGCCATCTGAACCGGCTCGGAGAAAGAAGAGTCACACAATCGTTTGTAGTAATTTTACCAAACGAAAAACCGGGTGCGTTTATCACCAGGCATCCCCTGCTGTCGGTGTCGAAACTTATGCCGGGAAGGGCTGTGAAGAAATCCTCTGCACCAATCCTTCGGAGGGCGACATGGGAGCAGGTCTCGGTCATGCCGTAAGTAGCGTAAGCCCTGATGCCGGATGCAGCGAGGGCAGCTTCCTGAGCGGTACTCATCGGAGCGCCGCCCACAATCACAGCAGCCACTCTGCCACAGACATCCGTGGCGGAGAGGAGTCCCTCAATCTGCCCGGGGACTATCGGCAGCAAATCGAACCTCACATCTCCGGGAAACTCATCCAAGGGATTGAGCCCCGGACGGGCGATGTGGATTCTACAGCCGGCGACAATGCTGCGCACAATCATCATCTTGCCGGCGATATAGCTGGCGCTGAGAGGCAAGCCCATTACACTCGAGCTGCTAATTCCGAAGAATTCATTGGTGGCGCGTGCAGAAGCAACCATATCCCTTTTAAGAAGACGGATTTCCTTTGGCGCACCGGTAGAGCCGGATGTGTGGGCAATGACATATTCACCGCCCTCGAACCATTCTTTGATAAAGGCATGTGCCTCCGGGGTCATTCCCGCTATGCCGGTGTAATCCATTGCAAGTCGGGCATTGTCCAGCCTTTTGACGGATTAAACACCAAATCCTGTCCCCGAAGCACAAGCGGCGAAGAAATGTTGTTGGTGTACAAGGAGCCGGTCCCAAGCCCTTGCGGGATGTCCACACCCATAGCGGCAACCCACTGCGCAATGGCGTTAAGCCCTATGTTGGATTCGAGGGAAGATGTCACCCACCAGCCTATTCCCTTGCCTTCGGCATCATTAATCCACTCCGTTGCTCCGCTGAAGCCGCCGCAAAGTGCTGGCTTGAGGATGACGTAGGCTGGCTTGATGAAAAACAGCATCTTGTGCTTCTCTTCAGTCGAGCGGCATCCGATAAGCTCCTCATCGAGCGCAATCGGAATCGGGGAATTTTCGCAGAGATATGACATTGCATCCCATTGACCGGCGGCTATCGGCTGCTCGATAGAATGGATGTCAAGCTGTGCAAGGCGGTTCAGACGCTCCATCGCATTATCTGCAGTAAATGCGCCGTTTGCGTCAAGACGGATTTCAAGGCTTTCCGGTCCATGCTTCATGCGAATCTCATCTATGAGCTTGAGCTCCTTTTCAAAGTTTTCACCACCCACTTTGAATTTGATGCAGTGGAATCCGTCCGCCACCTTTTGCTCGGCACGCTCTTTCATCTCTTCAAGCGTACCCATCCACACAAGCCCGTTTATGGTAACAGCTTCAAGCCCCGCGGTGAAATCGCCGGGAAAAGGGTTATGCTGGCATCCGTTCTGGTAATCGAGCAGTGCGGTTTCAAGCCCGAACTTTATGGAAGAGTAGTTGCTTATGTCGCAATTTTCTCCACGGTTCAGCTTGGCGCACAAGTCAGAAAGGACATCCTCATAGTTGGCGTTGTCCTCCTTGCTGAGACCTCGGAAGAGCGCGCACTCCCCTATGCCGTAATGCTCCGGAGCATCTTCATCCCACACTTTGATGAAGTAAGTGTCTTTATAAGGGAGAGCGCCGCGCGAGGTCAAGGCTTTGAAGTTGAATTCAAGCCTGTAGGGTGCATATGCTGTCTTTAACATCAGCCCGGGAATTTGGGAAATTTGCCGAAATCAGGGTCGCGCTTTTCAAGGAATGCGTTTTTACCCTCCTGGGCTTCCTCCATAAGGTAGTACATCAGGGTCGCGTCACCGGCAAACTCCATAAGTCCGCGCTGACCGTCAAGTTCGGCATTAAGGGCGCGTTTTATCATGCGGATTGCCATCGGGCTGCGGCTGAGGATGGTCCGGCACCAGTCAACAGTCTCCTCTTCAAGTTTGTCAAAAGGCACTACTTTATTAACCATACCCATTTCAAGAGCCTCTTCGGCAGTGTACTGGCGGCAAAGAAACCATATTTCACGAGCTTTTTTCTGACCTACGCAGCGGGCGAGGTATGATGAGCCGAATCCGGCGTCAAAGCTTCCTACTTTAGGGCCTGTCTGACCGAAACGGGCGTTATCGGAAGCGATTGTGAGGTCGCAAACTACTTGAAGCACGTTGCCGCCCCCGATAGCGTAGCCGTTGACCATTGCAATGACAGGCTTGGGAATAGAGCGGATAGCCTTGTGGAGATCAAGCACATTCAGGCGGGGAACGCCATTATCGTCGATATAACCGCCTACCCCTTTCACATTCTGGTCGCCCCCTGAGCAAAATGCTTTGTCACCGGCGCCGGTGAGGATAACAACGCCGATTGAGGAGTTGTCGCGGCAATAAGCCATAGCATCCAGCATCTCGAAATTGGTTTGCGGGCGGAATGCGTTATATACTTTCGGACGATTTATGGTTATCTTGGCAATGCCTCCGCACTGTTCGAAAAGTATGTCGGTATATTCTTTTATCGGAGTCCAGACAATATCATTCATTTGAGTTGTTTTTGAAAATTTTTGAACGTTTGAAATAGTTTCTAAGCACCTCGGCATCTGTATCCGCAGGAGTATCTACGGCAAGTATTGCCGGGTGGGATGATTCATTTATGAATTTTGGAAAGATCTCGCGTAAGTCCTTTTCACTGCATGCCTGGAAATATGTGAAGCCAAATCCCCTTGCAATTTCCTCCAGAGGCAGCCGCACCGACTCTGTTGCCGCGAAGTTCTTCTCTACTTCAGGTAGTGAACAGGTGGAATTTATGAAGCGGAAAATTCCGCCGCCTCCGTTGCGCATCACTATCATTTTGAATCGTGGCGGCACACCGTGGGTTGCAAGTGCTCCTAAATCATACTGGGCGCTCATGTCACCTGTTATGAGTATAGTCATGCCGTTATATGCGAGTGCTGCACCGATAGCGGTGGATGTGCAGCCGTCAATACCGCTCACTCCGCGGTTACAGTCACATCGGTGAAACCCGGTGTCCCCCATCAGCTGCGCATATCGTATGGATGTTCCGTTTGAAAGTTGCAGGTTTGTGCCACGGGGTATTTTCGGCATGAAAACTGAAAAGGCTTTCAAGTCGCTCCACGGAGCCTTTGCTATATACGCCTGATGGGTTGATATCGCTTTATCGCGGGCTATCCTCCATTGGTCACCGTAACGGCATGGTGCCGTATGTGGCTGCATAGCGGATGCAAGCTGTGGGAAAAATACCTCCGGCTCCATTTCTATCCTGGTTGTCAGGCTCTGGAAACAGTCCACGGTTGTATGCGACAATCCTACATGCCAGTGCTCTTTAGGCTTAACCTTGCGCAGATAGGTTTTGACAAAACGGGACACAAGCGCGCCGCCGAGCGAAATCACCACATCCGGAGCGAGAGCAGTCCGCTCTTCGCTGCTGATTCCACTTAAAGTGGTGTCGATTCTGCTTATGAACTCATTGCCGTGAAGATTCGATATGGTTTCGGTAAAAATAATGAAGTTCGGCAAAGCGGCAAGGCGTCGTAAAGCCCTGTTGAGCTGAGGTGAAGGAGCGAGAAATCCCGCAATCACCATCACCTTGCGTGGAGAGGCTATACGGATGCCGAGTTGGCGGGCAAAAGAGGTTTCAAGCGTGCGTGATGGCTCTATCATCTCCACTGTGCGGAATTTGTCAGCGCCGGTTTCACCGGTTTCGGTCAATGGCTCGCACAACTGTATGTTTATATGCACCGGAGCTTTTCGCCCGCTGAGAGCGGTTGTCATGGCATCGTTTATCTGCCTGTTAGCGTACCATTTCATATCCGGCACATCTGAATCCGGAAGGTTATAGGACGCTTTTACGAAATTCGACAATGCTTCAAACTGGCGTATGGTCTGGCTGTCATCCTGGTCAATCCACTCCATCGGGCGGTCGGCAGAAATGACAATCAGGGGAATCTTGCGGTAAAAAGCCTCTGCTACAGCAGGAGCGTAATTCAGCAACGCTGTACCTGAAGTGCACACGATAGCCACCGGTTCACCGGAAATAGCGGCATAACCGAGGGCAATGAATGCGGCGCTACGCTCATCTACCACCACTTTGGTGGTAATTTCGGGATGCCGCTCAAGAGCCACAATCAAAGGGGCGTTTCTGGTGCCGGGAGATAGAATGGCAAACCTCACCCCCCTGGCGGAAAGCTGGGAGGCGAGGTCGCGGCAAATTTCTTTCAAGGTATTTACCATGTCGGCTTACCTTGATTGGATTATTTCTTGTTCAGAGCGCAGCTGGCGCACTTTTCTGAAATCTGGGTGAAGAAGTCATTGCCCTTGTCATCAACGAGGATGAATGCAGGGAAATCCTCAACCTCGATTTTCCAGATAGCTTCCATGCCGAGCTCCGGATATTCGAGAAGTTCTACTTTCTTGATACTGTTCTGGGCAAGGATAGCTGCGGGACCGCCGATTGAACCGAGATAGAAGCCGCCATGCTTGTGGCAGGCGTCTGTTACCTGTTTGCTGCGGTTGCCTTTGGCAATCATCACCATAGAGCCGCCTGCTGCCTGGAACTGGTCTACGTATGAGTCCATGCGCCCTGCGGTTGTAGGACCGAATGAACCTGAAGGCATGCCTTTGGGAGTCTTTGCAGGACCTGCATAGTAAATAGGATGGTCTTTCAGGTACTGCGGCATCGGTTCGCCTTTGTCAAGACGCTCTTTGATTTTAGCATGGGCGATGTCACGGCCAACAATGATTGTGCCGTTGAGCGACAGGCGGGTAGATACGGGATATTTTGAAAGTTCCTTGCGGATTTCATCCATCGGGCGGTTAAGGTCGATTTTAACTACATTGCCTTCACCCTGCTTCCTGTACTCTTCGGGAATCAGTTCGCCGGGATTCGCATCGAGTTTTTCAATCCAGAGACCCTCTTTGTTGATTTTCGCCTTTACATTGCGGTCGGCAGAACATGAAACTCCAAGACCAACGGGGCACGATGCGCCGTGGCGGGGCAGACGGATAACGCGGATGTCGTGTGCGAAATATTTGCCGCCGAACTGTGCGCCGAGGCCAATCTTGTGAGCTTCCTCAAGAAGCTGCTTTTCAAGTTCAACGTCGCGGAAAGCGTGACCGTATTCATTACCCTTGGTAGGAAGGTTGTCATAATATTTTACAGACGCTTTCTTTACAGTTGCAAGGTTCATCTCTGCTGATGTACCGCCGATAACAAAAGCGATATGGTAAGGAGGGCAAGCGGCGGTGCCGAGGCTCTTCATTTTCTCGACAAGGAAAGGAAGGAGTGTCTTCGGGTTGATGAGGGCTTTGGTCTCCTGATATAGATATGTTTTGTTTGCCGAACCACCACCTTTTGCAACGAACAGGAATTTGTACTCATCACCGCCAACTGCATAGAGATCAATCTGCGCGGGAAGGTTGCACCCGGTATTGACCTCGTCATACATATTTAGCGGAGCATTCTGCGAGTAGCGGAGGTTGTCCTCGGTGTACGTGGTATAAACACCTTTGGAAATTTTCTCCTCGTCAGTGCTGCCGGTATATACGTTCTGACCCTTCTTGCCGATTACGATGGCTGTGCCGGTATCCTGGCAGAAAGGAAGCTGGCCCTTGCTTGCAACCTCTGCGTTGCGGAGCATAGTAAGAGCCACAAACTTATCATTTTCACTTGCTTCCGGATCATGGAGGATTTTTGCAACCATCTCATTGTGCTCGCGGCGAAGCATGAACGCGTTGTCATGTGTTGCCTGACGTGAAAGCACTGTGAGGGCTTCGGGGTCTACTACGAGCATCTCTCTGTCACCCCACTTTTCGGTTTTCACATAATCTGATGTTAGGAGATAATATTCGGTTGTATCCTCACCCAGAGGAAACATCTCCTGATAATGAAAGGGTTTTGTTGCCATATTCGTTTTGGATTTAAGATTTACCGCAAAGATAGCAAAAAATAAATTGATGAAAAGCACGCACACGCAAAACATTTCACCGATACCGATGTTTAATATTTAAGACCACGAATATTCACAGAAAAAAATATGAAAAAAATTGCATTTGCTTTTTTAGCTGCTGTATCTCTGATGGCTCAGACATCATGTGACTCAGCCTCGAAACTTGCCGAGGATATTGACGGCAGTTGGAGCAGTGCGCCGGAAATGCTTGCCAACACTCCCGACGGACTAATTACAGGGGTAGATAATTTCGTTTTCAGCAAAACTGAATCTACATCAGGCACACTCATGATTGCCACAATGATATCGGTCAACCGGGAAATTCCTGTTGACGATGAATCCACCGACCCGGTATCGCTTACCGCTTCGGCAAAGGCAACGGTTCAAGGCACATGGATAGCGGCTGATGATGATGAAATCCGTTTGGTTATTGATCCGGCGTCAATCAAGGTTGAGATTGATCCAGAGGGAATAGTTGCTGTTCCATCACTAATCACTGAAGTGGATGCGCCTACAACCGATTCAATTCCCCCGGCACTCGCGGCGGCACTGAAAAAGGAGATTCTCAAGGTAATGACTGCCAAATACATCGGGCTCAGCCAAATGGATGATGTTGAGATTAAAGATGGACGCATGAAATACGAGGTTGAAAACACCCATTATATCATGTCGCTCCAGACTCAGGACTGATTCACGAATTATAATAATATTTAAAGAGGACGCAGTAAACGGCATTGGCTTTGGCAAAGGAAGTTTTTTCCCTAAATTTGCAGGGCAAATATAGATACTTCCACTAATGAAGCAGTCACTTACCGCGTTAATACTCCTATTTAATATAATTGCTGCTTCTGCTCAAATCAACACCGAACAGGTGATGAGGTCCGGCAGGAGCGCGCTCTATTTCGAGGACTACGTTCTCTCAATCCAGTATTTCAATCAGGCAATTGCGGCAAAGCCTTATCTGGCTCAGCCATATTTTTACCGCGCGCTTGCAAAACTGAACCTTGATGATTTCAATGGTGCTCAGGCAGATGCCACGGAAGCAATCAAGAGAAATCCTTTCATGGTTGATGCTTACGAGCTGAGAGCCGTTGCCTATCAGAATATGGGACAGCCCAAACTCGCTATCGCTGACTATAATGAAGTGCTTAAAACACTCCCGGACAATAGGGGAATAATTTTTAACAAGGCTATGGCGCAGCAGGATATAGCGGATTATGACGGAGCTATGGAAGCATACGACAGACTGCTTAAAGCACATCCCCGATTTGACAACGGATATATTGGCAGGGCACGTCTGAAGCTTGAGACCGGAGACTCAGTCGGTGCTCTTGAAGATGCGAACAAAGCGCTGAGCATAAACAAAAACGCTGTAAACGCATACCTCATCAAAGCGGACATAGATATAAATAAGAACCGTGACTTCACCAGTGCCCTCACAGATATGGATGAGGCTATAAGGATTCAGCCACGATACTCCGGATTTTTCATCAACCGCGCATTTATCCGTAGAAATCTCGATGATTATTACGGGGCTATAAGCGATTATGATTATGCTATCCAGCTCTCCCCTGCTGACTATGTGCCATTTTATAACCGTGCGCTCCTTTATATGGAGGTTCGAGATTTTGACCGTGCGCTAAAGGACCTTGACAAAGTCATAGCAATGCATGGACCTGACATCAAAGCGCTTTATAACCGCGCTATTGTCAGAAAAGAAAAGCGTGATTTCAAGGGAGCTATGTCTGATGTCAACGAAGTGCTCCGCAGATATCCCAACCTTGCGGCAGGATATTTCCTGCGTTCCCAAGTGAAACGCGACATGGGAGACCAGACTTTCAAAGCCGATTATGACAAATCCATAGCCATGGCAAAGGAAACAGTCCAGAAAACTCCGGATGAATATACCGGGCACACTCCGGTAAGAAATACAGACACTGAACAGGCAGCCGCCGATGAACTTCTTGCTGAAGAAAATGAGTCGCAGGATGTGGTTGCCGCGAAATTCTCTGCTCTTATCACAATAAACGAACCTTTGACACTTGAACAGGAGTTTAATAACAAGCAAATCAGGGGTAGAGTACAGGATAGGATTGCTCCTGCTGACATAGAACCGATGTTTGCAGTCACGTACTACTCGGCACCGACTGAACTACGTCCCAATTCAGAATATATCCGTGAGGCGGATGACATAAACCGCTCAAGAATCCTTCGTTTTGTGCTCCAGGTCACCAACCACGAACCTGTGCTGACGGATCAGGAACAGATTCAGCGCCACTTCGAGTCCGTTGAATATTACAATTCGTATCTCTCCACTCACACTCCTCGCGCAATCGATTATTTTGCACGAGGAATGGACTTTATGACCCTTCGGGACTATCCGTCAGCTGTATCCGACTTCACAAAAGCAATTGAAGTCACACCCGATTTCACTCTCGCCTATCTGATGCGTGCAGTTGCGCAGCTCCGTGGACTCCAGGCGGCTTCCGCTATAGAGCCCTCACATAAGGATTCTCACATCCCTGCTGCTGAAAATGAAAAAATGATAAAGAAAGCGGCACTCGCTGACATTGACAAGGCTATTTCACTATCACCCGATATGCCTGTCGCCCACTATAATAAAGGAGTGCTACTTCTTGAAAACGGCGACTACACTTCAGCTATAAATGCGTTTACACGCGCAATCGAACTCAGACCGGAGCTTGGAGAAGCGTACTACAACCGTGGATTCGCTTTCTTCCGTCTCGGCAATGCACGTTCCGGCACAGCCGATTTGTCACGGGCGGGTGAACTTGGAGTGGTACCCTCTTACTCGCTGCTCAAGCGCATGAGCCGTTAATCCTCCTGTTTCTGCTTGCTCCGGTAAGAAGGAATATATAAATCTTCGAAATCAGGCTGCTTCAACGATGAGCTCTCATCATCGCTACTC
>CAMWQE010000066.1 GCA_947176335.1 uncultured Porphyromonadaceae bacterium
GCCGACGAGGCTGTGATTGACAAATACGCTCCCTTATTTTACGAGCTCCGCAAAAAGAAAGGTATCAGCATGGAGGAGGCTCGCCTCACCACTGCAAATCCTCTCTATCTCGGCTGTCTGATGGTAAAATCAGGTGATGCTGACGGTCAGGTAGCAGGTGCCCAGAACACAACAGGCAATGTTCTCCGCGCGGCTTTCCAAGTCATCAAGACACAGCCGGGCATCGATGTGGTTTCCGGCGCATTCCTCATGCTTCTCCCTCCCGGGCTCAATTTCGGCACAGACGGTATACTCGTGTTCGCCGATTGTGCTGTTGTTCCTGATCCCACAGCTGCTGAACTCGCTCAGATTGCAGTAAGCGCAGCCCAGACCGCACGCGACATCGCCGGCATCGAACCTCGTGTGGCAATCCTCTCATTCTCAACCAAAGGAAGTGCGAAGCATGAGCGCGTAACCAAAGTTATCGAAGCCACCGAAATCGCTAAGAGCATGGCACCTAACCTTATCCTTGACGGCGAACTGCAAGCTGATGCGGCAATCGTTCCGGGAGTTGCACACACAAAAGCTCCCAACAGCCCGCTCAACGGCAAGGCTAATGTACTTGTATTCCCATCGCTCGAAGTTGGAAATATCGCTTACAAACTCGTGCAGCGTCTTGGCGGTGTCCAGGCTGTCGGTCCCGTTCTTCAAGGTCTTGCAGCCCCGGTAAACGACCTTTCACGCGGATGCTTCCCTGAGGACATATACAAAACCATCATAATGACAGCAAACCAGGCTATTGGACTTAAAGAACAGAAATAAATATTGAAATCATGAAAATACTTGTACTCAACTGCGGAAGCAGCTCTGTCAAATATAAACTTATCGACACAGATACCGATAAAACCCTTGCTGAGGGCGGTGTTGAAAAAATCGGATTGCCTGACGGATTCTTGAAGTTCAAGCGCCCGGATGGCACAAAAGAAATCACTGAGCTTGGTCTTACTGACCACAAAGGTGCCGTGCAGGCTATCCTCAACAACCTCACCGATCCGACTGTGGGCTGCATCAAGAGCTATGATGAGATTGATGCCGTAGGTCACCGCGTTGTGCATGGAGCGGAGAAGTTCAACAAGAGCGTGTTGATTACCGATGAAGTTATACAGCAGGTAAAAGACTGCTACAACCTTGCACCGCTCCACAATCCTGCAAATATCACCGGCATCGAGGCAATAAGCGCACTCATGCCCTCTGTCCCGCAGGTTGGTGTATTTGACACCGCTTTCCACCAGACCATGCCCGCAAAATCATATATGTACGCCCTCCCCTACCGTTTCTACAAAGAAGATGGAGTGCGTCGCTATGGTTTCCATGGCACAAGTCACAGATATGTATCGGCACGCGCTTGTGAGTTCCTCGGACTTGACATCACCAAGCAGAAAATAATCACTTGCCACATCGGCAACGGCGGCTCTATCACTGCCGTGCTCTACGGAAAAAGCGTTGACACCTCAATGGGCCTCACTCCTACCGAAGGACTTATGATGGGCACACGTGTGGGTGATGTTGACCCCGGCGCACTCACCTACCTCATGAAACGACACAACATGACAGTTGACGACCTCCAGAAAATCATTAACAAGGAGAGCGGTATGGCTGGCGTGAGCGAGATTTCAAGCGATATGCGCGAAATTGAAAATGCTGTGAACGCAGGCAACGAGCGTGCAAAAATGGCTCTTGACATGTATGAGCAGCGTATCATAAAATATGTAGGCGCATACGCAGCTGAAATGGGTGGTGTTGACGTGATTGTATTTACCGGCGGTGTCGGTGAAAACCAGACCGGAGTGCGCGAAAACGTTTGTGCTCCCCTCGGATTCATGGGTGTTGAAATTGACAAAGAGCTCAACGCACGCACCCGTGGAACAGAAACCGAAATCTCCACACCTGCTTCCAAAGTGAAAGTTGTGGTGATACCTACCGACGAGGAACTTATGATTGCACGCGACACACGCGAGATTGTAAGCGCCCTCAAATAACATGAGACATAGTACACATTATATATATATAAGGAATGACAAAAATCAGAGCTGCGGTTATCGGCTACGGAAACATCGGAAAATTTGTTGTGGAGGCTCTTCAGGAAGCTCCCGACTTTGAAATAGCAGGCATCGTTCGCCGCAATGTAACCGAAATACCCGCTGAAATCGCTTCATACAAAGTAACGACAGACATTGACGACCTCGGGAAAGTTGACGTTGCAATCCTTTGCACACCGACCCGTGAAGTCGAGAAGCACGCTGTGGAACTGCTGGCTAAAGGAATCAACACTGTTGACAGCTACGATATCCACACCTCAATCCGTGAACTCCGCCGCGACCTTGACAAAGTGGCTAAAGAGCACGGCACAGTGGCAATCATATCTGCCGGCTGGGATCCGGGAAGTGACTCAATTGTGCGCACTCTTCTTCAGGCTGCCGCACCGAAAGGACTCACCTACACCAATTTCGGTCCCGGCATGAGCATGGGACACACCGTTTGCGTCAAGTCAAAACCGGGAGTTAAGAATGCCCTTAGCATGACCATCCCTCTCGGCACAGGAATCCACCGCCGCATGGTGTATGTGGAGCTTCTTCCCGGAGCAAAGCTTGAAGATGTAGCAAAGGCGGTCAAGGAAGATCCATACTTCGCTTCAGACGAAACTCACGTTATTGAAGTGGCAAGCGTCGATGAGGTAAAAGATATGGGACATGGAGTGAACATGGTGCGCAAAGGGGTCAGCGGCAAGACGCAGAACCAGCGCTTCGAGTTCAACATGAGCATAAACAATCCCGCTCTAACCGCGCAGATTCTTGTAGGCGTCGCAAGGGCATCCATGCTTCAGAAACCGGGTGCCTACACGATGATTGAGATTCCGGTAATCGATCTGCTCCCCGGTGACAGGGAGGAACTCATTGCCCACCTTGTCTGATTGCAAAAACGGCATGACATAAGGGTGTGCGGGAATAATCTTCCGCACACCCTTAATTCAATTCTTATGCAGCATGAGTTTTTCTGATATTCTGACCCGCATATCCGATACTATTTGCGGTTACCCGCTTTTCTTCACCCTTATCGGGGGAGGAATACTTCTGCTTATATCCTCCCGACTCGTGTCGTTGCGCCGGTTACCCCATGCGATAAAAGCACTTCGTAACGGCAAGGAGGGACATGGTGAAATCAGTTCTGCGCAAGCACTTGCATCTGTTGTAGCTGCGACAGTCGGAATGGGTAATATTGCGGGGGTAGCAATAGCTATAGCGATGGGGGGACCCGGAGCAATTTTTTGGATGTGGGTGAGTGCACTGGTTGGAATGTGCACTAAATACCATGAGGGGGTTCTGGCAATAAAATACCGTACCTCTAAGAAAAATGGCGGATATGCAGGAGGACCAATGCACATAATCACCAAAGGTCTTGGCGAATCATGGAAATGGCTCGCCGTGACATTTGCAATTGCAGGAATGTTTGGCACTCTCTGCATTATGAACGCAAACCAGCTTACGGAAGCGCTTGTAAACTCGGCGGCAAAAGCCGGAGTGGCGGTTCCGGATGTGTGGATGAGGTTTGCCATCGGCTGCGCCATTGCCGCATTGGTGAGCATTGTGGTTTTAGGAGGCATCAAAAGGATTGCACGGGTTGCAACTGTTATGGTACCGTTCATGGTAGGTGCATATTTCATTATGGTGCTTTATATCATCCTTACGCATTTGAATGAGCTACCGGAAGCAATAATCTCGATATTCACCAATGCCTTTAATCTCAAAGCCGGCTGGGGTGCACTCGCCGGAGTGGCAATAATAGGTGCACGGCGCGCTGCTCTGGTAAATGACGCGGGAGTAGGCACTGCATCGCTAATGCATTCTACCTCCGCAAACAAAGAGCCGGTTCGTGAAGGTCTGGTGGCAATGCTCGGTCCGGCTATTGATTCCGGATTCGTGTGCACTTTGACGGCACTTGCCATTTTGCTTGGAGGAGTATTGCCCGCGCAGTCTGGTCAAGGTCTTACTCTTGCTTTGTCCGCATTCTCATCCTCTATTCCTGCGGGAGATTATCTTCTCACGGCAATCGTTACTTGCTTCGCGCTTTCCTCCATGTTCACATACTCGTTTTACGGAACGAGTTGCGCAAAATACCTTATGGGAGAGAAACGGGCTAAATTCTATACTTATGCATATATCCTTAGCCTGGTTGTATTCGCTGTGGTGCCACTCGGAGTCGCCGTTGCGCTTTGTGATATGTTTTACGCACTCATGGCATTCCCAACAATGTTTACATTGATAATGCTTCGCAAGGAGGTACGCGCGGAAACAAACCGTTACTTCTCCAAACAAACAGGATTATAACTCATTTCCATATATCTTATGAATTACGCTATTTTAGCAGGAGGTCAAGGTTCACGTTTTGTGAAAGACGGCGTCCAGGTGCCAAAACCTTTGGTGAAGATTCTCGGGCGCACAATGCTCCAGCGCCTTATCGAGCTTTTCATGGATAACGGTGCTGAAAGAATCACTGTTTCCGCAAATGCCAATATGCCTATGCTTATGGAAGCATTGGAACAGTATGTAAAAATGGGATTCCCTGTTGAAGTGAGACCTATTGTTACTGACAACTCTTTTATAAGCCTCCAGAATGCATGTCGTGACCTCGGAGACAAATTCATAGCAACAACGGTCGACGCCATGTTTATAAATAGCGAGTTTGGCGATTTTGTAAAGGCATTTGAAAAAATGGATTCCAAGCAGGATGTACTGATGGGACTGACTCGTTTTGTTGACGACCCATCCCCTCTTTATGCCGACCTTGATTCAGATGGACTCGTCATTGACTACCGTTACGGAGGCAGACCGTTTAAATCAGGCACCATTGTGTCGGCAGGAATCTACGGGCTGACACCGGAATCATTTAAAGCGGCTGAAAAAGTATGTCCTGTTCCGGAATCATTAAGCGATTTCCAGCGTATTCTTGCCGCCGAGACACCACTTAATGTAAAAGTATTTGAATTTTCGAAAGCATTCGACGTGGACTGTGTGCACGATGTAAGTGTTGCTGAAGAATTTCTTTCCGCCAACTGACCTATCAACCGAACCAACTATAAAAAGACATTGAACTCTTTAATCGCAGAATACAAAAGCACTCTCAAGTCCAAGGACACTGAAGAGCATGTTGACTTGTTCTTCTACCGCCCTATCGGTTTTGTCTGGGCTAAATTTTTTGCATTTCTGGGTATAAGCCCGAATGTAGTAACGATATTGTCCATATTTTTAGGTGTGGGCGGAGGAATTATGCTTTATCCTGCAAACCTGTCGCTAAATATTATAGGAATACTCCTTATCATATGGGCGAACTCCTATGACAGTGCGGACGGGCAACTGGCACGTATGACCGGACAATACTCAAACCTCGGCAGGATACTGGACGGCATTGCCGGTGATTTATGGTTTGCATCAATCTACCTTGCTATTATATTCAGGTGCACTGGCGGAGGAAACGGATTCGGCTTTCCGTCATGGTTGGTGTGGACAATAGTGGTATGCGCAGCAATATGCCATTTATATCAGGCGGCAGTCGCGGACTATTTCCGCCAGCTTCACCTTTATGTGCTCAAAAATTCCGGCGGAGGAGAGTTTGACACAGTTGAAAAACTGGTAAAGCAGGATGAGGAGGACAAAAAAGCCCGCAAAAGTATCCTAAGACGCCTCGTCAATAAACTATATATCGCTTACACACGTGTGCAGTGGCTTGGAAACCATAATCTTGTTAAGCTCCTTACAGTTATTACCCATACTCCTATTGACCCGTCGCTACGCGAGGAATTCCTGAATGAAAGCCGTAAGCTGTGCAAATGGGAAAACTTCCTCACCTTCAACTGGCGCTCTTTCTTCCTTTTTGCTGCAATACTCGCTGATATGCCGCTAATTTATCCTATTGCAGAGCTAACTGTTTTCAACATTGTGGTGATATATCTCAAGTGGAAGCACAATAAGATGTGCCGCAACTTAGTATCTTCGTTTGTTTATACTGCAAGAAGTTTCTAACTTTACAGCATAAAAAGAATTTCATGATAACTCCTGAAGAAAAGTTACATCTGGAAGAGGAGACTGTAAGAATGCTCAAGACAGTCTTTGACCCTGAAATACCTGTTGACATATACAGCCTCGGGCTCGTTTACAAGATTGACATTGACGATGAGGCGAACCTTAAAGTCGACATGACCCTTACCGCACCCAACTGCCCTGCGGCAGATTTCCTTGTTGAAGATGCCAGAATCAAACTCGAGAGCATAGAAGGATTGAAGTCTGTTGAAATCCGCATTGTATTTGAACCCGAATGGAACAAGGACATGATGAGCGAGGAGGCAAAGCTTGACCTCGGGTTCCTCTGATTGACATTACAGGATAATGAAACGCGATAAGTCATATTTCATATCCGACATACATTTAGGCGCACGATGTGTAAATGACCGCAAAGCTCACGAGCGTGCTATTACCGCATGGCTTCGCAAAATCGCACCCGATGCCAAGAATCTTTACCTGCTCGGAGATATTCTTGATTATTGGTACGAATACCGTGAAGTTGTGCCTCGGGGATATGTGCGTTTTTTCGGAGCACTTGCTGAGCTTGCCGACAGCGGAGTGAACATTGTATGGTTCAAAGGCAACCACGACATCTGGATTTTTGACTATATCCCTAATGAAATCGGGCTAACGGTTGTTGATGGCGCATTGGATACAGTAATAGACGGCAAACGCTTTTTTCTCGAACACGGTGACGGAGTTGGAGAAACACGCCCTTCATACCGAAGGATGAGAGCAGTATTTAGAAACAGGTTTTGTCAGAAGATATTCTCGGCAATCCATCCGCGTTGGACAGTTCCGTTTGCCCACAGGTGGTCATCACACAGCAGGGCGACTGCAACAAACACGTTGGTCGACCTGCCGGACTCACATAAGCTCGTTGCATTCGCAAAAGAATACGAGCAAAAAGCAGGACACGTCGACTACTTTGTTTTCGGCCATCTGCATCTCCCCGTAAATCGGGAAATTCTCCCGGACACGCGCCTGATAGTGCTTGGAGATGCCTTTGTCAACATGACGTACGGATGCTTTGACGGCAAAGAGTTTGCATTACACAAAATATAAGAATAACCCTACATTAACATTCTTTAATTAAAACCTACATCCAACACCGTCCGCTTAGATTACTATAAATCAGTCTATTAATCCCTCTACTACATTAAAACAGTTAATAAACTCTGTTGCACAACATATAAAAACATTATTTCCCCCCGCTTTTTAGGCATACCTTTGCATCACAAACCAACAACAATCTTTTTTACCTTAACAAGCTATACCTTACGAAAACTCATAAAAAGGAGCTATTGGTTAGCTCCTTTTTATATTTATATACCTCATATAGTTGTTTATTGTGAATTTTACCCTACCTTTGCTGACTCACAATAATTTTATACACATAGTATGAGAAAACTTTTTTTATGCACTTTGTGCGCAGTATCAGCCCTTTATGCCGCTGCAGAGGGGTACCAGATTAACACCCTGAGTGCAAAACAGCTTGGAATGGCACATACAGGTGTGGCTCTTAAGCTTGGAGCAGAAAGCATGATATTCAATCCCGCCGGTCTCGGTTTTTCTAATAAAACATTAGATATATCAGGCTCATTCACAGGAATCAAGGCAATAGCAAAGGCAACTCACAACGGCGCTACCTACAAAACAGACAACGGTATAAGCACACCTATTGCATTCAATGCGGCTTTCAGAGTGTATGACAATGTACAGGTGGGAGTTTCATTCTATACCCCTTACGGCAGTAGCATTGACTGGACAAAAAACTGGCCCGGTGCTGTACTCAACCAAAATGTTGATTTAAAAGTGTACACAATCCAGCCTACAGTCTCTTGGCGTATCACTCCCAAACTCAGTGTTGGCGCAGGACTGACAATCGGCTGGGGCTCGGTCAACCTCAATAAAAGCCTTGTTTCACCATCCACGCTTGATGCGATACTTACTCTTACCGGCTCGGAATATAAGTTCGGCCATACATCTCCTGCATCCGTGAATCTTAAGGGTGAAAGCCAGGTTGCACTCGGCGCGAATATAGGCGCGATGTATCAAATATCTGAAAATGTAACTATCGGAGCATCTTTCCGCACAAAAATGAAAATGAAAGTCAAGAGCGGTGATGCAAGCGTCGAGTATGCCAATGACATAGCAAAAGGTATCCTTGAGAAAGATCTTGATATAATTCACTCTGCCAACTTCGCGGCATCTATGCCATGCCCGTATGTATTTACATTCGGTGCGTCATGGAAACCGGTGAGTAAACTTACACTTGCAGCAGATGCGCAACTTACCGGATGGAAAACCTACAAGACCCTTGAGATTGATTTCCTTGATGAAAGACTGGAAACCTATGACCAGAAACTTATAAAGGACTACAGCAATGCATGGTGTTTTCGTCTGGGAGCGGAATATGCCGTTACAAACAGGCTCGACGCACGACTTGGTCTGATGATTGACACTACTCCTGTAAACAAGAAGCACTATAACCCTGAAACTCCCGGTATGACAAAAATCGGTCCTGCAGCAGGCATATCTTTCCGACCTATTCCTTCATTATCAATTGATTTCAGCTTCATGTATGTTGCCGGAACAGGCGCTAAAAACGCGGAATGCAGTTATGATGACCTCCTTGCGGCAAAAATGCCTATGCTGCAGCTTCCTGCGAAAGCAACCTTCACAGCCGATTATAAAGTACATGCTTTCACACCATCTATAGGTCTAAGCTACTCATTCTGACATCCGCAAATAAACTTTTTTTAGATGTCGCTAAAAAAAAATTCGGGCGGCATCTAAACTTTTTAAGTACTGCGTTAGTTTTATATTTAGTGTTTATTATCAACAAATTTAACTAAAACTCATTTCAAATGAAAGCACTTTTTATTTCAGCAGCTATTGCTGCCGTAGCAACATTTTCAGCATGCAGCAGCTCTGAAAAAGCTCAGCAGGAAGAATCTTCACTCGCTTCCAAGATTGAGAACTGCACTAACACAGACAGCATCCAGAAGTACGTTGACGAAGCTAAAGACTACATCGTCAAGCTCCAGAGCGAAGGCAAAATTGACGAAGCAAAAGCATTCCTTGAAAAGATTCAGCCGGTTGTTGAGCAGAAAGCACCCGCACTTGCCAGCACTTTCGCAACTGTGAAATCTTCTATCGACAAATTGACCTCATCGGCAGCCGATGCAGTTGACAGCGCAAAGGCATCTGTTACCGACAGCCTTTCAGCAAAAGTTGAGGATGCTAAGGAAGCTGTAAGCGAAAAAGCTACTGAAACAGTTGAAAAAGCTAAAGAAGCAGCAGAAGAAGCTACTGACGCAGCTAAAGAAAAAGTCAGCGACGCAGCACAGAAGGCTAAAGATGCCGCTGCAAATGCAGCCCAGAAAGCAGCAGACAAAATCAAAGGTCTCTGATTTCGGCACAAGAATCAATCGAGTAGGAGGTAAACACTAATCATAGGTGTTTATCTCCTACTTTCGTGTTTACCGACCTCTCACACCACCGTACGTGCCGTTCGGCATACGGCGGTTCTTAACGCGGATGCAGTTTCTCGTAATATTCCGTAAGTGTGGGATAGTGCGCTCGTTTCAAGTTCTCATTTGATATGGCACGCGTGAGTATCGGGCTATGAACAGTGTGCCAGTACCCCTTTCGGGTATTTGCCCACTGCCATGCCTGCCACTT
>CAMWQE010000067.1 GCA_947176335.1 uncultured Porphyromonadaceae bacterium
GGATGTGTTCTTCAATTCCCTTTATTAATTTTGCACTTGCTTGTTGACTCTACCCTCCGGACTACGGGATAATGGAAGGATTATCCGGGATTTTTTGTATCTTTGCACATATAATAGCTTTTAACCCATAGCAATGGCAGAGGAACTGGAGGAAATCACTGAAACAACAGATGTAGCCGAAACCGCAGCAGCACCCACCGAGGAGCAGCTTGCGCAGTATGGCGACGACGCTATCCGTACTCTAGAGTACCCGGAGAATGTGCGCCGGCGTCCGGGCATGTACATAGGCAAGTTAGGCGACGGCAGCTATAGCGACGACGGTATCTATGTGCTTCTCAAGGAGGTGATAGACAACAGCATTGACGAGTATATGGCGGGGTTCGGCAAAAAAATAGTCATTGATGTGACCGAAACCACGGTGACTGTGCGCGACTTCGGGCGTGGAATTCCGCTGAACAGTGTCGTGGACGCTTCGTCGAAGCTTCATACCGGCGGAAAGTTTGACACCAAGGTGTTCAAACGTTCCGTAGGTCTTAACGGTGTCGGCATCAAGGCTGTAAACGCGCTGTCCTCTGACTTTATGGTGCAGAGCGTGCGTGACGGCGAGATGAAAAGGGTGCAGTACTGCGCCGGAATCATCGCCACCGATGAACCGATTGTACCCACCGATGAACCGGGTGGCACTATGGTACAGTTTACTCCGGACAATACGATTTTCCGCGATTTCCGCTTCCGCGAGGAGTTTGTAATCCCCCTGATAAAGAATTATACTTTCCTGAATACCGGGCTGGTTATTGTTTTCAACGGCAAACGCTATTCAAGCCGCAACGGTCTGCTTGACCTGCTCGCCGAGAACATGACAAACGAGCCTCTCTACCCCCCTATCCATCTCAAAGGAGAGGATATTGAAATTGCGCTTACACATGCCAACCAGTATGGCGAGGAGTATTATTCATTTGTCAACAGCCAGTTCACAACCCAGGGAGGCACGCATCTCAGCGCGTTCAAGGAGGCTGTTTCCCGCACTATAAAAGATTATATCGGCAAGAGCAATATCGAGTTCAGCGATGTGCGCAGCGGCATGGTCGCGGCAGTGTCAATCAAGGTGGAGGAACCGGTATTCGAGTCACAGACAAAAATAAAACTCGGTTCAAGGGACATGGGACCTGACGGACCGACCATCGCCAAATATATCGGCGACTTCATAAAAAAAGAGCTTGACGATTACCTGCATAAGAACCTTCCTGTCGCCGATGCAATAAAGCATAAGGTCGAAACCAACGAGAAGGAACGCAAGGCAATGTCCGGCCTCACAAAAAAGGTAAGGGAACAAAACAAGAAAATAAGCCTGAACAACAAGAAGCTGCTGGATTGCCGGGTACACCTCACCGACAATAAAGGCAACGAGGAGAAAAAACTCGCTTCATCCATATTTATAACCGAGGGTGATTCCGCAGCAGGCTCAATAACCAAAATCCGCGATGTGGAGACGCAAGCCGTGTTCTCGCTCCGCGGCAAGCCGAAAAACACCTATGGCAAGACCAAGAAAATGGTATATGAAAACGAGGAGTTCAACCTGCTCCAGGCTGCGCTGAACATCGAGGAGAGCATTGACAACCTTCGATACAACAAGGTTATCATAGCTACCGATGCGGATGTGGACGGAATGCACATACGCATGCTGCTTCTCTGCTTCTTCCTCCAGTTCTTCCCCGACCTCGTCAAGAAAGGCCATGTGTATATCCTCCAGACTCCTCTCTTCAGGGTGCGCAACAAAAAAAGCTCCAAGCGCGGCGCCTCCAAGAAAAAAGGCGCGGAAGATGAGGTCTATTACTGCTATTCCGACCAGGAGCGCATTGTGGCAATAGACAGGCTCGGCACAAATGCGGAGATTACCCGATTCAAAGGTCTCGGCGAAATTTCCCCTGAAGAGTTCCGCGGATTCATCGGTCCAGACATCCGCCTTGACCGCGTGGCGCTCCACAAAGAGGACGGTGTGAGCGAACTGCTACGCTTCTATATGGGCAAGAACACCATCGAGCGTCAGAATTTCATTATAGACAACCTTGTGATTGAAGATGACAGCGAAATCTCCTGAAGTACGCACGGCAATTTTTCCGGGCAGCTTCGATCCATTTACCCGCGGACACATGGATATTGTTGAACGCGGGCTTAAGATATTCGACCGGATAGTCATTGCGGTTGGCATCAATTCAGCCAAGAAAGGGGGCACTCCGGCATCTGAAAGAGTACAGGATATCCGCAACGCCGTCAAAGCCCTTGCGGGAGTTGAAGTGACGGAATACAGCGGGCTTACCGTAGATGCCGCCAAAAATTGCGGTGCTTGCGCTATCCTCAGAGGCATCCGCAGTGTCGCCGACTTTGAATACGAGCGCAACCTCGCGGACCTGAACCGCGCCATTTCGGGCATAGACACCGTGATGCTGTGCGCCGACCCGGCACTTGCGGCTGTGAGCTCGTCAGCAGTGCGCGAACTCCGCAGCTACGGGCATGATGTCAGCCGGTTCCTCCCCGATAATGATTGAATCAACACTACACATATATTTATTTGACAACTTAACACATTGGAATAGTCATGAAAGAAAAAATCATAATCCTTCTGGTATTTGCAGCGACAGCCCTGGGAGCCGCCGCGCAGAAAATGGATTTGCCGCCGGCACGCAAACTCGCTTTCGTGCAGCAAATCATCGAGCAGTACTATGTTGACACCGTAAACGGCAACAAGGTTGCAAACGAAGCGATAGTCGCAATGCTCAAAACCCTCGACCCTCACTCAACCTACTCCGACCCGGAAGCTACCAAGGCACTCACCGAACCGCTGCAAGGCAATTTCAGCGGCATCGGCATCCAGTTCAATATGCTTGACGACACAATCCGCGTAATCCAGACTGTTGCCGGAGGACCGTCCGAAAAAGTGGGGCTTCTTGCCGGTGACAGGATTCTCAGCGCCAACGACACCCTTATCAGCGGAGTGAAGATGCCGCAGGCGGATGTGATGAAGCGCTTGCGCGGTCCGAAGGGCTCAAAAGTGGCGATAAAGGTTGCGCGCAAAGGAGTCGCGGAGCCGATTGACTTCATCATTACCCGCGACGATATCCCTACCTACAGCGTGTCGGCGACCTACATGGCATCTGACAGCGTAGGCTATATCAAAGTCACTCTGTTCGGAGAAACAACTCCCAGCGAGGTATCGGCGGCAGTGTCAAAACTCAAGAAACAGGGAATGAGGCATCTTATCCTCGACCTTGAGGACAACGGAGGCGGCTATCTCCAGGCTGCGACAGAAATCGCCGGGATGTTTCTTGAACCTGACGAACTTATCGTGTACACCGAAGGCACCCATGCCGCACCGGCACGATATACCAACAATGGCAAGCCGATAGACGGCATCGAACGACTGATTGTAACCGTGAACCAATATTCCGCATCGGCAAGCGAGATTGTCAGCGGCGCGCTCCAGGACCAAGACCGCGGCCTCGTTGTGGGTCGCCGCACATTCGGCAAAGGGCTTGTGCAGCGTCCGTTCCCCTTCCCTGACGGCTCCTTGATACGCCTCACTACCGCGCGCTATTTCACACCCTCCGGAAGGTGCATCCAAAAACCATATATCGCAGGAGATGAGGAGGACTATAACGCGGAAATACTCCATCGTTATCTCGCCGGAGAATTCATGAGCGCCGACAGCGTCCATTTTGATGAAAGCCTGCTGCGCCACACATTGAAGAACAGCCGCCGGGTGTATGGCGGAGGAGGCATAATGCCCGACCAGTTCGTGCCCATAGACACCTCCTTCTACTCAACATACTACCGCGACATCCTTGCAAAAGGAGTCCTCCACCGCTATTGCAACAACTACATCGATTCCCTCCGCCCGCAGCTTAAGAAAGAATATCCTACAGAAGCATCATTCGTAAACCGCTTCAAGGTGACAGACGGCATGATGGAAGGACTTGTGGCGCTTGCCTCAAAAGAGGGAATCGCCCCCGACTCCACGATGCTCGCCACCAGCGAGCCGGCGCTGAGGGTCTACATCAAAGCGCTCATAGGCAGGGATCTTTTCGAGCAAAGCACCTATTACCTCGTGGCAAACAGACTCAATCCTGTTTACAACGAAGCGCTACGTCTCATTTCCGAACCGGCGGAATACAGGAAGAAAATATCTCCCGAGACCCGTTAGCCGTTGTTTTCCTGCGGTAGCAAAGTCACATTGCCACCGGCATTGATGCGGTAGCGTCCTGATGTGCCGGTGGTAAGGTCTTTCACCTCAAACACATAATCTTCAATATTCAGATTGCCATCCGTGCCCTCGAAAGCGGTGCGGATTGCCTCTTCTATATTCCCGTATCCCGAACCCTGGTAAGCGTCTTTCAGTTTGCCGTCGAAATAAAGTTCTATTCTCACATCATCCTGGGGATGCAGTCTGTTCATAGCCATAATCAATTGAATTTAAAAGTTACTTTACTCTATAACAATCATGGCATACAAAAAGGCTATTGCCGTATGGGCAATTATTTGTATTTTTGATGCTATGAACAGGATATTTAAAACAATCGCTTTAATGGTGCTTCTTGCCGTGCCGTATGCGGCATTAGCCGATGGAAATATTACCGTCATGACCTATAATGTGCGCAACGGCGTTGGACTTGACGGACTGCGCGACCATACGAGGATAGCAGGAGTCATCAAATCCCGGAAACCGGATTTTGTGGGAATCCAGGAGGTTGACAGCATGACAAACCGCGCAAACCGCGCATATGTATTGGGTGAGATAGCCGATGCCGCAGGAATGGTTCCGTCATTCGCCCCGGCAATCAAATATGACGGCGGGTTGTATGGCATCGGGCTGTTGTCAGAAAACCGTCCGGACAGCATAAAAAGCATTCCCCTGCCGGGACGCGAGGAGCAACGCACACTCATTGTCGGATACTTCAAAGATTATGTGATTGCAAACACCCACCTGTCCCTCACCCCGGAGGACGCCCTTGAATCAGTGGGCATAATAAGAGAGCTGCTTGGAGAGGAGAAAAACAGACCGGTCATTTTAATGGGTGACCTCAATTCGCATCCCGATTCACCGGTAATAAAGGAACTGTCACGCGATTTCACAATCATATCTCCCGATGCGCCATCCTTTCCGGCAAACGACCCAAACGAGAGGATTGATTACATCATGATTAGCAAAGGCACATCTTTCACTCTCGGCAAAGCAGAAGTTATTCCGGCAGAAACCGCCTCTGACCACCGGCCCGTCCTCATCACCCTTTCAATCCACAATTAACACCTCCCTGCTATAAAATCCGCTGTTGGGATTGGTTTTAAATTCTGACAGCGGATTTATCTTTTCACTCCCTTCCCAAACAGTTCCGAATGGGAGCCAAGACGCACCAAATCTATGTCATCAGTTTCCTCATCTATCCATATAAGCAAAAAATCCCCCTGAATATGGCATTCCATACATCCTGCATAATCATTCATCAATCTATGAGGATTGTATTGTTCAGTAATTGAACATTGCCTCTGCCGAAGATGTGTCTACTGCCGGCACATCTCTCAATTTACCACTACGAGCCTCCTCGATTGCACTTTTAGTCACATCGTTCGGCTCATTATACGCCACATCAAGCAAAATACACTCGACGAAATTATTAAGGCTTCTATGCTCCCGCTTCGCCATCACTTTCAACCGCTCAATCAATTCCGCGCTCAGACGAAACATCGTTGCTTTCTTTTGTATTGCCGCTTCCATAATGCTATCACTTTGATTGCAAATATAAAACAAATATATAGCACTAACAACTTTTTCAACGTAAAAGATTAAAAAATGCCCTGCAGCTCAAGGAGCCACAGGGCAGCAGACATACTTAGGTGTATCAGTTACTTCTTGATGTCAGCGACTTTCTCGATAGTGAGTTTGAGCTGCTCGTAGAAGCGTTTAACCGCGGGGATGTGCATGCGTTCTGCGGGTGAGTGAACGTCGCGGAGGGTCGGACCGAAAGAAACCATGTCGAGGTGAGGATATTTTTCAAGGAACAGGCCGCATTCGAGTCCGGCATGGATAGCCTTGATAGCGGGAGTGATGCCGAAGAGATCCTTGTACGCCTCGGAAGCAATCTTCATAATCGGGCTGTTGAGGTTGGGCTGCCAACCGGGATAGCCGTCTCCGTGGGTAACCTTTGCGCCGGCGAGGGAGAAGAGAGCTTCAACCTGGTTGGCGATATCCCATTTGCGGGACTCGACAGAGCTGCGCTGGCTTGTGGTTACAAGAATCTCTGAATTATCCTTCATCTTCACGGATGCGAGGTTGGTCGAAGTCTCTACAAGACCTTCAAGGTCGCGGCTCATCGAGATTACACCGTGGGGAGCGCTGTAAAGAGCACGGATGAGATTGAGGGTTGTTTCGGAATCAACGCAGTATTCGGGATTCTCAACGCTCTCCATTGTGATTTCAAGCGTGGGTTCAACGCCCTTGAATTCATTTTCAACATCGGCGATGAAATGGTTGAGCGCAACTCTCACTTTCTCTTTATGCGAAGTGTGAACGCCTACGATTGCGTGTGCAGCACGGGGAATGGCGTTACGCAGGTTGCCGCCGTCGATTTCTGAGATGCTGATTTCGTACTGGCGCGAGAGATTGAAGAGGAAGCGCGCAAGGAGTTTGTTTGCGTTAGCTCTGCCGAGGTGGATGTCGCCTCCGGAGTGTCCGCCCTGTCCCTTGCTGATGTCGATCTTGAAGTATGTGAAATCTTTGGGAGCGAAAGAGCGCTTGTAGCTGAATGTGCAGGTTGTGTCAACCCCGCCGGCGCAGCCAACAAAGATTTCGGCATCATCCTCAGAGTCAAGGTTGAGCAGGATTTCGCCGTCAATCATTCCGTCGCCTATATTGTATGCACCGGTAAGCCCGGTTTCTTCATCAACAGTAAAGAGCGCGGAGATAGATCCGTGGACGAGCTCAGGCTCGGTGAGGATTGCAAGGGAAGCTGCAACGCCGATGCCGTTGTCAGCTCCGAGGGTGGTGCCGTCAGCCCTCACCCATTCGCCGTCAACGATGGTTTTGATAGGGGTTGTTTCAAAATCGAAACTCTTGTCATTGCTCTCGCACACCATGTCCATGTGTCCCTGGAGAATGATTTTGGGAGCGTTCTCATGTCCCGGGGTAGCGGGTTTGCTCATAAGCACGTTGCCGATTTTGTCGGTCTTGTACTCGATGTTGTTCTTCTTCGCGAAATCAATGAGAAATTCCCTTATCTTGCCCTCTTTCTTAGAAGGACGGGGCACCTTTGTGATTTCGTCAAAAATCTCGAATACTCTCTTCGGTTCAAGTTCCTTTACTGTCATAATTATATAAGGTGTTAGATGATTAGATGAGCGTTTACTTTAAAATATTGTTAAATTTTCGCTTATGCGCTGACTAAGTTACAAAATAAAATTGAGTCATGGCAAAAAATTAGTATTCCTTTCATATATTTGCACCGCAAAACCGCATTTGAACCATGACAACAGTGCTTCCGGCTATAATTCTTGTCCTTGTGGCAGTAGTGATTCTGGGCGTAAAGGCACTTTTTGTCAAAGGCGGCAGGTTTCCATCCGGGCATGCCTCGGATATTCCCGCATTGCGCAAGAAAGGTATCGGATGCGTCCGGAAAATGAAATAGAAATAAACAGAAACATATAAACTTCAAACACTTTTCATGAAAAAAACAGCATTTTCATTAGTGCTCCTCCTTGGCTTGGCAGCAGCGTCTTGCTCCGGCAACCAGTCTGCTGACGCTACTACGCAAAACAAACCCTCAGAAAGCGAGAAGACCCTCGCCGCAACATCAAACATACGTTACATCGACCTTGATTCCATCTCGGCAAACTACAACCTTGCCAAAGACTTCAAGGAAAACGCGCTCCGCGCTTACAGCAAGCTCGACAACGCGCAGCAGGCTAAAGGCGCCGAAATACAGCGCTTCGGACAGCAGATTGAAGAGAAAGCCAAGAGCAACGGCTACATCTCACAGACTACCTACGAGGCTGACGTGGCTAAATTCAACAAAATGCAGCAGGACGCCCAGAACTACCTCGCAAAGCTCCAGCGCGACACCGAGCAGGAGCTCGCGCAACAGCAGCAGCAGCTCACCGACTCCATCGAGTCATTCATCAAGGATTACAACAAGACCAAAGGCTACGACGCTATCCTCCTCAAGGCGGCAGGCGTTTACTTCAACCCCGCGCTTGACATCACCGATGAGGTTGTAAAAGGACTTAACGCCCGCTACAACAAGGTTAGCGAAGACAAATAACAATATCACTACCCATAGCTCAAACCCTTACGGGCGGCAATGCTCCGACGCACCACAGCGCGGCAATGCCGCCCGAACCATATACATACCGCACCATGGACAGCCCGCTGATAACAATAGTACTCCCCGTCAGGAACCGCGCCACCCTTTTGCCCCGCACCCTCCGCTCCATCACCGCACAGAAGCTCCGCCCGCTCATGGTGATTGCCGTTGACAACGGCTCCACCGATTCCACATGGGAGGTTCTGGAGAAATGGAGCAAGGATGCCGCCGATGCAGGAATAGAGGTGACGCTCCTCCGTGAAGAGAAACCCGGAGCCGCCGCCGCGCGAAACCGCGGGCTCAAAGAGGTGGCTTCCCCCTACGTCATGTTTTTTGACTCAGACGACGAGATGCTGCCGGGGCACACTCAGCGCCTTGCGGAGTGCATAGCCGCAAACCCGGAGGCACAGCTGATAGGATTCGATATCGCGGAGAGGGATGATGACGGATGGACCACACTGAAAAGCGTGAACGATTCAGACCTGCTGCGAGGACATATCCTGCATGCCACCTTCGCCACGCAGAGATACGTTGCGAAAACTGAACTTGTGAGGAACAGCGGCGCCTGGAACGAGGAACTCCTGCAATGGAATGACCTTGAAGCGGGGGTGCGCCTTCTCGTAAACGCCGATTCGGCAATGGTGTTCCACGGCGATGCGGGAGTGATTGTGCACCCTTCAGAAGACTCAATCAGCGCAGCCGGATATGCCGCAAGAGCCGATGCACTTGAAAAAGCAATCGAGGAGATGGAACTAACCCTCCGTGCGCGTGGCAAGGAGGATTACCTTGTATGGACCGATACAAAACGGATGGTTCTCGGCGCGCTCTGCCGCCGGGAGGGCGGGAATGCCGCCGCAAAAAGGATTGAAGCAAAAGCGCTTAACCGCCATAAAGGGTGGAAGCGCCGCCTCAAACTCCGTTTAGCCGGTGCAAGTGTACGCATTTTCGGCAGAGGCGGCTGCGCCATAGCAACACTGCTCTTTTCGCGGCGCGCTGACAGCTGAATATATTGCCGACTTTGCTTATATTTGCGGTATGAAAGCTAAGATACTCTATATTTGCCTTTTGGCGGCGGTTTTCACCGCCTGCGGCGGACGCCGCGATGTTGAGCGCCGGCTCGATGAAGCCGACGCAGTGATGAACTGTGAGCCGGACTCCGCCCTGACCCTGCTGGAGGCAATCTGTGGCGACAGTCTTGGCGGCGGTCAGCGGGCGCGCTATGCCCTGCTGCGGACAAAAGCGGAAGTAAAGAATTACAAGCCGGTAGAGGATGATTCGCTTATCTCCTTTGCGGCGGAGTATTATGCCGGACGTGGCGACAGCCTTGAGGCGCAGTCGCTTTTCTATCTGGGGTATTATAATGCCGAGAAGCGG
>CAMWQE010000068.1 GCA_947176335.1 uncultured Porphyromonadaceae bacterium
GGAAGAAACATAAAAAAACGGAAGGCTGCGGATAGTCGCGCCTTCCGTTGGAATTTTATACCAGGTTTATGCTTATTCTGCTGGGTCAAGAACTATTGTGCGGTAGTTCTTCTGCTCAAGCATATTTTTCATGAATTTGCGAATGTCATCGGTGGTGATTGCCTGGATGCTCTGGATATTGCCGTTGAACGTGTCAATACCGTCGCTGCACCAGCCAGCGATAGCGTTGAGCCACGGTCCGTTTTTCTCCTTAGCCTCGGTGTAACTCTTCACCATATATTCAATTACTTTGGCAAACTCTTCGTCTGAAACATTTTGGGTCATGTCCTCAAACTGTCCGCGGATAGCCTTGAACACCTCCTCCTTGAGTTCGGGTTTCATGGGTGAGCCTGTCATCATGGTTGCCTGTGATGAGCTTCTGCTGAGTGAGCCGGATGCACCGATAGAGTAAACAGCACCCATTTCTTCACGCACAAGGTCGTTCAGGCGTTTTGAAAGAATCTGACCGGCAACAGAAACCACCTGCTGGTTGCGCATATCGTAGGGTTCTTTGCCCCAGCTGATGATATTGAAGATAGTCTGAGGTGTCTGCATCTTGGTGGTGAAGGTGTTGACCTCTGTGCCGGGATTAAGTGTGAATCCAGCGGGAGGAGTCTGAAGCTTGCGGTTTGCGGTAGCATTGTCGCCGGGGAGTGATGCGATGTACTTCTCAACGAGCGGTTTCATAGCCTCAATATCCATGTTGCCGACAAATACAAAGTTGAAGTCAGCTACATTTGCGGTCATAGCCTTTACTATTTCAAGAATCTGTTCACGGTTCGCGCCTTCGATTGCAGCAGTGGTGAGTTCGCGCATGAACGGGCTTGAATAGATGCTTTCATAGAGCTTGCAACCGAAAATATATTGCGGATCGTTCTCGTTGTTCTGCATCAGACCGAGATATGTTTTCTTTAAAGCTTCAAATTCATCAGCATTGAGAGTGAAGTCTGTGAAAGTCATGTAGATAATCTCCATGAGGGTGGGAAGGTCCTTGGGGGTAGTGTTGCCACGGACAGCGCGGCTTGTGGGGCCGAATCCGAAGCTTGTGCCTACCTGCTTGCCGCTGAGGTATTTCTGGAGGTCGGAATGGGTGTATGTGCCAAGTCCGTATTCAGAGAGTGCATATTGGCTGAAAATAACGCTGTTTGCGTAATTATCGCCGAATTTCCCTGCATATCCGCCGTTAGCAACCGCATTGAAGAGTATCTCATCATCCTTGAAAGCGGTTTTCTTGACAATTACGGTAGCTCCGTTTGACAGTTGCCACTCTTCCGCATCCCACTGGTCATTATGTTTCACTGATACAATTTTACCGGCGGGGCGGATATTTTCTATGAGAGGTTCAGACTTCACTTCGTCGACAAACGGCTCGATGGTCTCGGCGTCAATAGCGGCGAGCGCGTCAGCAAAGTTCTGCTCTGTAGGATATTCCATGCCCTCTTTTTCGGGGAGCATAGCCATGAGCACACGGTTGTCCGGGGTGATTCTCTGTGCCATGAACTGGTTGATTACCTGCAGGGGAATCATGGCTGCGAGCTGCTGGTACATAGGCCATTCCACTTCGATTCCGGGAATAGGCTCCTTGTCAAGGAAGTGTTGTACATACTCATTTACAAAGCTGCCGTTTTCACGCTGGCGGCGGTTGTTGTATGTGCGCTCCATGCGGCTGAGAAGCTCGCTCTTTGCGCGCTCGTATTCTCCGACAGTGAATCCTCCGCGCTGTGCCCTGAGCAGTTCGCGGTAAGCGGCTGCAACTGCGGAGGGGAGATTTCCGTCTTTAGCGAGCACATATAGCGAGAGGGCGTCTTTTGTCTTGGAAAGGAAAAATTCGCCGAAGTCCAGAGATGCAGAACCAAAGGGAGCATCAGGTTTGGATGAAATGTCATTCAAGCGGTGTGAAAGCATGAGCTGCACCATGTCCTGAATATAATCGGCAACATAATATGCCTGAGTGTTCTTCAGTGAATCGGGGAAAGAATCATCCTTGAACATCATGAATGCAAGAGCATTTTTCTGCTCGGGGTCGTGACCGATGGCATAAATAGTGCCTTTGTTGTCAGCAACAGGGAAATAAACGCGCTCTGCTGCATTTTCCGGCATTTCGATATCGGAGAACATCTCCTTGATTTTGCCTTCGATGCGGTCAACGTCGATGTCACCTACAACAATGATACCCTGCTGGTCGGGACGATACCATTTTTCATAATAATCGCGGAGAGCCTGATAGGGGAAGTTGTCAACCACTTCCATTGTGCCGATAGGCAGGCGGTAAGCGTACTTGTCGGTAGGATATACAATCGGAAGCAATTTTTCAATGATTCTCATCTGGCCTACATTAGAGCGGCGCCACTCTTCATGGATAACGGCTCTTTCAGCATCGATTTCCTCAGGAAGAAGTAGCAGGTCGTTTGCCCAGTCATGGAGAATCAGCAGGCATGAGTCCTGAACACCTTCGCGTGCCACAGGAACATTGGAGATGTTGTAGACTGTCTCGTCAACGCTTGTGTACGCATTAAGGTTAGCGCCGAATTTAACACCTACGCTTTCAAGCCAGTTGATGATGTCTTTGCCTGGAAAGTTAGTTGTGCCGTTGAAGCACATATGTTCCAGAAAGTGGGCAAGACCCCTTTGGTTGTCCTCTTCAAGAATCGAGCCGACCTTTTGCGCGATGTAGAAGTCCGCTTGTCCTTTGGGGTACTCGTTGTGTCTGATATAGTAGGTGAGACCGTTAGGCAGAGTGCCAATGCGCACCTCTTTATCTGTCGGCAGCTGGGGAATCATCTGTGCAGATGCCAGTCCGGGCAGAAGTGCGGCGACGGCAAGCGCAGCCGCAGTGAAAAATTTAGGAAGTTTCATACTGTTTTTTATGAAATTAGTATGTGAAGATATTTTGAAAATTTGTGGCAAAGGTACTAATAATTTGCAAAGACGCAATCACTTTATGTTTCAGATATATACCTTGTTCACTACAATTAACGTTAGTCCTCGGACAGCACCTTGTAGTCATCCATGAATTTGAGGTACTGTAATATGCCTATAGCAAGCCCGATTACAGCTCCGACACTCATTCCCACAATCATGTAAGTATTGCTGACAAAGGCACTTATCATTAAAGCTAATATGATTGCGCATATAGGTATAAGGATTGCCATGCACCTGTGGTGTATTTTCTTCGATTTAGCAACCAGTTTGCATACGGTGCTGACGCTCATTGTATTGAGGTTAATAGCTTTTAGCTCTCTCATAAGAAATAAATCCATTAAAGCAGCAAGCAGGAAATATCCCGCCATAAGAAAAGGCAATATGTGGTCGTAAGGAGCCGGCAGGATGCGGGCGTTCATCCAGCCGAATGAGCAGCAAGCCATTCCACCGCCTAAGCATGCAAATAATTTGTATCGCCTGATCAGGTTGTCAAGGGATGTCCTGCGGTTGAAATCAAACCTGCTGTTTTCAGTGATGTTAAGATGTTTTTCGATTCTGTCAAGTCGAGCCTGTGTGTCAAGCCATGCGCTTCTGAGTTCCTGGTCTGTCATGATTTACTGTTTTTGAAAGTTTGTTTTCAGTTTCTCCCTTATCCGGTGTAATTTTACCGCCACAGTGTTTCGCGGATAACCCATAACTTCCGCAATTTCTTCGTATGGCATTTCATCAAGCCACATGAGTATAAGAGCTCTCTCTTCCGGGGGGAGCGCGGCAATCATTTCATGCAGCATAATAACCCTGTCGCTTTCAGCATTTTCCTCCTCAGAAGGCTCAATTATTCCCGCGAGGGGATAGATGTCTTTCCGTGAAGAATTTCTGCGTGCCGCGGACACGCAGGTATTAATCGCAACACGATAAATCCATGTGATAACTGAGCTATCGCCCCGGAAGGAATCGAGACCACGCCATAATGTTATCAGCACATCTTGCCTGAGGTCGTCAAAATCCTCCGGATTGCGTGCATAGGAGTAACAGATACGGTTGATTATGCCGCTGTGGGTGGAGACAATCTGCATGAAACGCGCTTCAGCATCCGGCTGCGCTTTTTCGCGCCCGATGACTTCAGCGGCAAAATTCATCAGTATGCCTGTTTGCAATGTAATGTCGGGGTATAAGACCATATTCGGGAAAACTTTTTATACTATTTGACGCAATGAGGTGCTGAAATAGTTACATAGTCCCGAAAAAAAATTAGCGGCGCCGCTCAAATGCCTCAAGCATACTGCATAAGCTCGCACGGATTTCTTTAAGCCTTGCCACGGCACGTGCGGTATTGTCCATTCCTTTGGGATTAGCCCTGATTTCCCTTTTAGCCGCTTCTATGTGCATACCTCTGTCTTTCACAAGGTATTTTATCATCTGCAGCCGTTCCATGTCAGCCTGGGAATAGAACCTTGTGCCTTTTTCATTGCGTTTGGGTCGCAAGTTGCTGAACTCGCTCTCCCAGAAGCGCAGGGTTGAGGGAGGAACATCCAGAAGTGCGGAAGCCTCGCTGATTTTATAGTATTTTTTTTCTGTGGAATCCATATTTTTGACGTTTGCAAAGTTACGGAAAAATGGATAATTTTGTACTCGTTTCGCGCGCAAGCGCGTACAATATTATATAAGTATATTCAATTTATGTTTTAATATGCTAATAGCAAAGCAAATCCGCCAGTCATTCAAGGATTTCTTCGAATCCAAGAATCACCGCATCGTTCCTTCCGCCCCGATGGTGGTAAAGGATGACCCCACATTGATGTTTACAAACGCAGGCATGAACCAGTTCAAGGATATAATCCTCGGTAATGCCCCCGTGAAATATCCCCGTGTCGCCGATTCGCAGAAATGTCTGCGAGTGAGCGGCAAGCATAATGACCTTGAAGAGGTGGGCATGGACACATACCACCACACCATGTTTGAAATGCTCGGAAACTGGTCTTTCGGGGACTATTTCAAGAAAGAAGCTATTGATTGGGCGTGGGAATACCTCGTTGATGTACTTCACCTTGATCCGGAACGTCTGTATGCAACTGTGTTCGAGGGTTCACCTGAGGAGGGACTTAGCCGCGATGATGAGGCTGCTTCATATTGGGGAAAACATCTTCCCGCCGACCATATAATCAATGGCAACAAGCATGACAATTTCTGGGAGATGGGTGATACAGGTCCCTGCGGTCCCTGCTCGGAAATCCACATAGATCTGAGAAGTGATGAGGAGAGGGCAAAGGTGCCTGGGCGTGACCTTGTGAACCATGACCACCCTCAGGTAATCGAAATATGGAACCTTGTGTTCATGCAGTACAACCGCAAGGCTGACGGCTCTCTTGAACCGCTGCCCGCAAAGGTTATTGACACCGGCATGGGCTTCGAGCGCCTTTGCATGGCTCTTCAGGGTAAGACTTCCAATTATGACACCGACGTTTTCACTCCGCTTATTTCCACTATAGCTACACTTGCCGGAAAGAAATACGGTGATGACCCCAAGGTTGATATCGCAATGCGTGTGATTGCCGACCATGTACGCACTATCGCATTCTCTATCGCGGACTCACAACTTCCCGGAAATGCCAAAGCCGGATATGTTATCCGCCGAATACTCCGCAGAGCTGTAAGATACGCTTACACCTTCCTTGAACAGAAGCAGGCATTCATGTATAGGCTCGTCGACACTTTGATTGACACTATGGGTGAGGCTTATCCTGAAATCAAGGCGCAGCGTGACCTCATAATGAAAGTCATTAAAGAGGAGGAGGAAGCATTTCTCCGTACTCTGGAAAACGGCATTAAGATGCTTGAAAATGCTATTGCGGTGGCAAAAGCAGCCGGTAAGACTGAAATATCAGGTAAGGAGGCATTTGTTTTATACGATACATACGGTTTCCCTCTTGACCTTACCGAGCTTATCCTTAAAGAGAACGGCATGACCCTTGACCATGCCGGTTTCGAAAAGGAGATGGAGGCTCAGAAAGCACGCGCAAGGAATGCCGCTGCAATCGAGGCTGCGGATTGGGTGGTTGTCAATGAAGGAGAGCCGGAATTTATCGGCTATGATTTCACTGAGGCTCCTGCGAAGATTCTCCGTTACCGTAAAATAAAGCAGAAAAAAGGGGAATATTACCAGATTGTTCTCGACAAGTCGCCTTTCTATGCTGAGATGGGAGGACAGACCGGCGACCGCGGTACACTGACCGACAGCGAGGGACGTGTTACCGAGATTTATGATACCAAGCGCGAGAACGGCATGGGTGTGCATCTTGCCCACAAGTTGCCCGAAAATGTCGCCGACACTTTTACTGCCGCTATTGACAAGGAGGCGCGCATGGCAACTTCATGCAACCACACGGCAACACACCTTCTGCACCGTGCCCTCAGAGAGGTCCTCGGTACTCATGTGGAACAGAAAGGTTCTTTTGTATCACCTGAGGTCCTCCGTTTTGACTTCTCGCACTACCAGAAACTGACACCCGAGGAAATTTCCAAGGTAGAGAAACTTGCTAATAAAATGGTCCGTCAGGCAATTGCCCGCGATGAGCACAGGAATGTTCCTATTGCCGAGGCAAGGGATATGGGTGCGATGGCGCTCTTTGGAGAGAAGTACGGTGATGAAGTGAGAGTTATCTGCTATGGTGATAGTGTTGAGCTTTGCGGTGGAACACATGTTGATAATACCGGCAACATAGGTATGATACGCATTGTTTCTGAGAGCAGCATCGCCGCCGGCATCCGCAGGATTGAGGCTATTACCGGCGAAGCTGTTGAAAAGACTTTTGACGATATGGTCAATACCATGCGCCAGATAGGAGGGATGCTCAACAATGCTCCCGATGTGGTTTCTGCACTCAAGAAGGCAATTGATGAAAATGCCGATTTGCGTAAACAGGCTGAAGATTACTTCAATGAACGCGCTGCCGCTCTTGCTGCTGAAGCTATTGCATCGGCAAAGATTGAAAATGGAATTAAGATAGTTTCACTCCGTGGTGTCCGTCTCCCGGATATGGCAAAGGCAGTGGCATTTGCTGTTCGTGCATCTTCTCCCGAAGGCACTATATTCATAGGTGCTACCAGTGATGTATCAGGAAAGCCGTTACTTACTGTTATGGTTACTGAAGATTTGGTAAAAGCCGGTCATAATGCATCTCAGATGGTGAGAGAAGCTGCAAAAGCTATAAAAGGTGGTGGTGGCGGACAGCCTGGCTTTGCCCAGGCCGGCGGCAAGGACTCCGAAGGACTTTCTGCCGCATATACTTCACTGTTTGAAGCTGCGTCAAAGTAAATCGTAAAGATATTTCTAAAAAAAACTCCCGGGGGTATGCGCACCCTCGGGAGTTTTTTTATGGATAATCAAAAGTGGTTTGCGTGTGATTAATGAATGGAAAGGGTAAAAAAAAGAGTCGAATCTTCAGATTCGGCTCTTATCTCTTGATTATGCCTACTATTATTCAGCAACAACTGCAGAGTCAGCGCAAACGCTGTCAGCAGCAACGCTGTCAGCAACTACAGCAACTTCTTCAACAGCTACAACCTCTTCTACAACAGCAGCAGAATCAGTAGCCTCAGCAGCTTTGTCAGAAGAACCGCAAGAGAAAAGAGAAACGCTGAAAAGAACAGCAAGCATTAAAACTAACTTTTTCATTTTACTTTTTGATTTAATATTAAAACAATTTTTAGCTTCAAAAACGATGCAAAGGTAATACTTCTTTATGACTCTGCAAGCGTTTTTTACTTTTTTTTTCGTGAAAGACAGAAATTTCTTTAAAAAACCACAATTATTGTAGTCGTATAGTCAGAATTTTAACATTCAATGGCTTATTGACGACTTTTTTCTACGATTGAGTTTGCCATAGCAACCGCTTTGGTTATATGGTCACAGATATGATCCTCGCCGATAAGTTTCTCTATATTGGCGTGTTCCAATACCTTATGTACATTTTCATTGACACCGCTGAGAACCACATGGATGCCTTCTGACTGCGAGGACTTGATGAGAATCTCAAGGTTATGCACTCCGGTAGCATCGATGAAAGGCACCTTGCGCATACGCAGGATGCGTACAATAGGCTTGTTTGCCATTGATGTTCGCATAAGTTCATCAAACTTGGTGGCAACGCCGAAGAAGAACGGACCGTCAATCTCATAAATCTCGACTCCGGGTTCAACATTGAGCACTTCGTGCACGGTTGCTTCGCTACCTTCCGCAACATCAAGCTGCTCGGAGTAAACACGAATCTGGGTGTTCTCCATCACGCGGCGCAGGAACAGGATGATTGCAAGGAGCAAACCTATTTCAATAGCAATGGTGAGGTCAAATATCACTGTGAGCAGGAATGTTACAGCAAGTACCGTTATATCGCTCTTAGGATTCTTCATTATTCCCCTTACAGTGCGCCATCCGCTCATGTTGTAGCTCACGACTATAAGCACAGCGGCGAGGGTCGCCATAGGCACAAGGTTGATGAGAGGCATAAGGAAGAGGAAAATAAGCAGAAGCACAAGAGCATGCACGATTCCGGCAACTGGAGTGCGTCCGCCATTGGTGATATTGGTCATTGTGCGAGCGATTGCTCCGGTAACAGGGATGCCACCGAAGAATGGAACAACAATGTTTGCCACGCCCTGTCCGATAAGCTCGGTATTGCTGTTAGTACGTGAGCCTGTCACACCGTCGGCAACTGTAGATGAGAGGAGGGATTCTATAGCACCGAGTATGGCAATGGTGAATGCCGAGGGGAGAAGCTGGTTTATAGTTGCCATGTTGAGCTCGAAACCGTGGGGCTGGGGAATGTCTGTGGGAAGGTTGCCGAAGCGGTCACCTATGGTTTCGATATGGAAGCCGGACATTGAATTGAGGAACCATACCGCAGCAGTAACTATAATTATGGATATAAGCGCTCCGGGAAGTTTTTTTGAGATTTTCGGAGTCACTATTATAATAAGAAGTGAAACAAGTCCGACAATAAGTGTTGTCAGGTCAATGTTTCCGAAATTTCTGAAATATTCTCCCCATTTAGGAATAAATTCACTCGGAATATTTTTCAAGCCGAGACCGAAGAAGTCATTAATCTGCGTGGAGAAAATGGTGAGCGCAATACCGGCTGTAAATCCTACAACAATAGGATAGGGGATGAACTTGATGACTGTGCCGAGATGGAACAGACCTAACAGAACGAGGATAAGCCCCGCCATGAGTGTTGCGATAGCGAGTCCTTGAAGCCCGTAAGTGGCGATGATGTTATATACTATTACGATGAATGCGCCTGTGGGTCCTCCAATCTGAACGGAGCATCCTCCAAGTGCCGACACGAGAAAACCGCCGATAATCGCTGTGATAAGTCCTACTGTCGGGCTCACTCCGCTGGCAATACCGAATGCGATAGCTAGGGGAAGCGCTACGATACCTACAACAATTCCTGCGATTAAATCACTTTTAAAGCGCTTTGCATCATAATGTTTCAGCGCGGAGAAGAGCTTGGGTCTGAAATCAATTGGTCCTGAAAGAAGCATAAACTTTGCAAGTAAAAAATGTGATGACGCACGGCTGATGCCGTCCGCTTGATTTTTGAAGCTGCAAAGTTAGGCATAATTGAGAAAATACGTGCTCTCCGGCAGCAAAAACATGTTGTCGACGATAGGAGGCGCCCGCTTAAAAAGCTTTACGGTATTTATC
>CAMWQE010000069.1 GCA_947176335.1 uncultured Porphyromonadaceae bacterium
TCCGCAGGTAAAAATCTGCGAAGGGCATATAAAGTTGGAGGATGAATATTATGCTTTGCCGGCAAGACGCTGCTTCATCTGCTCGGTTTCCTTTTCATAACCGGGCTTTTCGAGAAGCGCGAACATATTCTTTTTGTACGCTTCCACACCGGGCTGGTTGAAGGGGTTAACTCCAAGCATATATCCACTGATTCCGCAAGCCTTTTCAAAGAAATAAATAAGCTGACCTATATATTCCTCACGGAGCGCGGGAAGAGTAATTACAATATTAGGCACTCCGCCGTCAATATGGGCAATACGGGTACCGAGTTCAGCCATCTTATTCACTTTGTCTATTCTCTTACCTGCAAGGAAGTTAAGACCGTCAAGGTTTGCATTGTCTGTAGGAACGATAACTTCATGAGCCTGCTCCTCAAGAGTGAGGACAGTTTCAAAGATTGTGCGCTCTCCATCCTGAATCCACTGACCCATAGAATGGAGATCGGTTGTCAAGTCAACAGATGCAGGGAAAATACCTTTTCCGTCCTTGCCTTCACTTTCACCATAAAGCTGTTTCCACCATTCTGCAAAGTAGTGGAGCTTCGGGCAATAATTAGCAAGAATCTCAATTTTCTTTCCCGCACGGTAAAGCGCGTTTCTTGTCTGGGCATAAAGCTGAGCGGGATTCTGCTCCCCGGGCTGTGCTGTAATTTTTTCCATTTCAGCCGCACCCTGCATAAGGGCTTTGATGTCATAACCTGCAACCGCGATGGGAAGGAGACCTACGGGAGAAAGCACTGAGAAACGTCCGCCGACATTGTCTGCGATAACGAATGTCTTGTAACCTTCTTCAGTAGCGAGCTGTCGGAGCGCTCCACGCTTTTCATCGGTGATTGCCACGATACGTTCAGCTGCCTGTGCCTTGCCGACCTTGCGTTCAAGCATATCCTTAAGCAGACGGAAAGCAATTGCTGGTTCTGTAGTTGTGCCGCTCTTTGAAATAACAATGATGCCGAATTTCTTGTCATCAAGCAAATCCATGAGCTCAAACATGTAATCCTCACCGATGTTCTGCCCTGCGAAAATCACCTTTGGATTGCCGGCAGGGAGCTTATATGCTGCAAAAGAATCGCTGAGTGCCTCAATAACAGCTTTTGCGCCAAGATATGAGCCGCCGATACCTATACATACAACGTACTCACAGCTTTTCTGCAATTTTGCAGCTGTAGCTTCAATGTCCTCAAGGAGTGACTGCGGAGTTGCAGTGGGCAGATCCACCCAACCGAGGAAGTCATTTCCGGCTCCTGTACCTTCATCAACAGTAGCGAGGCATTTCTGAGCCTCGGCATCAAGTGCTTTTATACTGTCGGCACTTACGGTCTGGTAAACAGACGAAACATTTACTTCAATTGTCTTCATAGGCGTATATTTTTTAGTTTAATAATCAAATGAATGTATCTGCCATATCATGTATAGCTTTTGCCGGATTCACACCACGGTACAGGATATCATATACCCCGTCAAGAATAGGCATCGGCACATCATAGTGCTCGTTTATCTCATGGATGCACTTTGTACCGTAATACCCTTCTGCAGTCTGCTCCATTTCCATGCGGGCGGCTTTGACTGAATATCCCCTGCCAATCATAGAACCGAAATTGTGGTTGCGGCTGAAACGGGAGTAGGAGGTGACAAGCAAGTCACCGAGATATACGGAGTCACATATCTGCCTCGGACGAGGATATACAGTATTTACAAAACGCTCCATTTCCCTAATTGCATTGCTAACAAGCATAGCAAGGAAGTTATCTCCGCTTTTAAGCCCGTGGACAATTCCTGCCGCTATGGAATACACGTTTTTCAAAACAGCCGCATATTCAATACCGTTGACATCAGTAGATGTAATGGTCTTAAGCGCCTTTCCGCTGAGACAATTCGCAAATTTCTCAGCAATGAAAATATCGTTGCATCCTATAGTAAGGTAGCTCTGACGACCGAGCGCAACCTCTTCGGCATGACAGGGACCGCTGACAACAAGGGTATTCTGAGTCCTTATACCGAACCGCTCCTGCATATAGGTGGATATAATCTGGTTGTCATCTGGAACGATTCCTTTTACAGCTGAAACCACATATTTATTGGATATGTCAACCTTGATTTTGTCAACATGGTCCTTAAAATATGGTGAAGGCATTACGAGAAGAAGTGTGTCGGCATGAGAACATACATAGTTTATGTCCGACGAAAATTCAATCCTCTCAATATCAAACACCACATCGCTGAGATACGCGGGGTTACGGCGCAGCCTCTTGAAATCGGCTATGCGATCGTCACGGCGCATATACCATAGTATTGTCTCGCAGTTGTCAAGCAGAAGTTTTGCAAGCGCGGTTGCCCAACTTCCACCGCCCATCACTGCTACTGTTCCGGGGAAATTCATGGTGGTATAACAATTAAGGTAATGCCGGAGTTTAATCTTCAGTCGCCGGATTCTGTTCTACTGCCGCCGCTACCCAACCTTTAACTGCATCGACGGTCGGATTTGCCAGTTCAAGCTTAAATTTCTTGTTCAGACCGCACAAATCCTGCTGAAGTTTTCCTGCAGAGGCAACAGATGCAAGCTGTGCTACAGTCAGCACACCGAGTTTGTGAAGAGGAGCTACCCATTCTTCAGGTACTCCAACAACTGCAAATGCTTCCGCATTATCACGTTTCTGCACTTTTTCCGGACGCATCTGCGGGAAAAACAGCACTTCCTGTATTGTTGTCTGACCGGTCATAAGCATGACAAGGCGGTCCATACCGATACCCATGCCTGATGTGGGGGGCATACCATATTCGAGGGCGCGGATAAAGTCATGGTCGATAATCATAGCCTCATCATCGCCTTTCTCGCTCAGGCGCATCTGCTCAACAAAGCGCTCATACTGGTCTATCGGATCATTAAGCTCCGAGTAAGCATTAGCAAGCTCCTTACCGTTAACCATCAGCTCAAATCGCTCTGTCAGCTCCGGATTGTTGCGATGACGCTTGGTGAGCGGGGACATTTCGATAGGATAGTCTATAATGAATGTTGGCTGGATGTAATTGCCTTCACATTTCTCCCCAAAAATTTCATCAATCAACTTGCCTTTACCCATTGACTCATCTGTTTCAATACCAAGCTGGGCACATACCTCACGCAACTGGTTATCATCCATTCCGCTGATATCAATGCCTGTGAAATGCTTGATTGCGTCAATCATTGTGACACGCGGATAAGGAGCTTTGAAGCTAATGATGTTGTCCCCTACTTTCACCTCTGTGGTGCCGTTTACATCAAGGCAAATCTTTTCAAGCATCCTTTCAGTAAAGTCCATCATCCAGTTATAGTCCTTATAAGCGACATATATCTCCATGCAGGTAAATTCCGGATTATGTGTACGGTCCATTCCTTCGTTACGGAAGTTTTTAGAGAATTCATACACACCCTCGAAACCACCGACAATAAGACGCTTGAGGTAGAGCTCATCAGCAATACGGAGATAAAGAGGAATGTCCAAAGCATTGTGATGGGTGATGAAAGGACGCGCCGATGCTCCACCGGGAATAGACTGGAGAATCGGGGTTTCCACCTCGGTATAACCCGCGTTATTGAAAAATTCGCGCATGGAGTTATACACTTTTGTCCGCTTCATGAAAATTTCTTTCACACCATCGTTAACCACGAGGTCAACATATCTGCGGCGATAACGCAGCTCGGGGTCATCAAAAGCATCGTATGTCACACCGTCCTTCACCTTTACAATAGGCAACGGACGGAGAGATTTACCGAGGAATGTGATTTTCTCGGCATGGACGGTGATTTCACCCATCTGGGTACGGAAAACATATCCTTCAACACCGATAAAATCACCGATATCGAGAAGTTTCTTGATTACCGTATTATAAAACTCCTTATCCTCCCCAGGACACAAGTCATCACGGCTCACATAAACCTGGATTCTGCCTTCGGAATCCTGGATTTCAAGGAAAGATGCCTTACCCATTATGCGTCGGCTCATTACCCTGCCGGCGATAGTCACCTCGCGGCGTGGAGCATCATCCGAGAAATCCTTCTTTATCTCATCGGTGTGAGCTGTCACCTTATATTCGGCAGCAGGGAACGGGTCAATACCACGATTGCGGAGCTCCTCAAGGCTGCCCCGGCGCACAATTTCCTGCTCACTCAGCTCAAGAATATTCTTAGTTGCCATATTTATCCAATTTTATGAAATATCTGCAAAAGTAGTAATAAATCACAGCCCAGCCAAAAGCATCTGTCAAGGAATGCGCCAGATGCCGTAAATTCAAGCTGCGCTATATCAGATATGCAGTATCTCCTTGAACATCTTCACGACCTCAGGCTTGCCGGTGTGTTTCCCCTTGTCCTCACTCAGCTTGCATGTATCGTTATAAAAATCCCACGATTCGGTAATTTTTACCTCCGTAAGTTTGATTACGATATTGCGGGGCTTCACTCCCGGGAAATCATTAGTGAAGTGTGTGCCTATTCCAAACGAAGGAATGCATTTGCCCTGGGCATAGTCGTGCAGCTTGATCGCTTCATCGGTATTCAGCGCATTACTGAACACAACCTGTTTAGTTGCGGGGTCAATGCCAAGACTACGGTATTTAGCCCCGATTTTTTCAAGCTGTTCATAGTTATCCCCGCTGTCTACCCTAAGCCCTTTGAACATATTGGCGTAATCCTCGGAGAAGTTAAGGCTGAAAATATTCCAGCCGTATGTGTCATAGAGGAATGTGCCGAGCGCTCCGCGATATGTTGCTGACCACGCCCCCATCGCAAGATGATTAGCCATCTGAGGCCCAAACATTCCGGCAATAGCACATATAAGTTCATGCGCCATTGTTCCAACCGGAATAAGGTCATACTTCATGGCAAAGTACACATTGCTTGTGCCGACGAAACGTCCTGGACCTGCAATCTCTTTCCCACATTCAGCCATTGCCCTGACAAGAGTGTCCTGGGCGGCAAAAGATGCCCTGCGCCTTGTGCCGAAATCACTGTAGCAACAGCCAGCCTCAATGAGCCTTCGTGCCTTTTCCTTTGATTTTGTATAACAATAATCGATGTCAATGTCTTTAATCTCACCGGTCATTTCGTAATACAATTCTGAAATAATTGCGAGGACTTTGACTTCCAACAATATCGTTGCACTCCAACATCCTTCAAACTCCACCGACAGGTGCCCGTCATTGTCCTGCTCCACACGCACCCAGTCACTGTTATAACGGAAGCCTTTCAGGTACGTGTAAAACCAGAAAGGTATATACGGGCAGCGGCGTTTCATGAAATTCACCTCCTCATCGGTTATCACCACACTTTCAAGCATTTTTATCTGTTCACGCAATGCTGCGGCAAAACCGACGGGATAAACGGTATTGTCCCTGTCAGTAAACGCATACTTGACCTGTGCCCGCGGGTAGTTGTCTATTACCGCGCAGCACATGGTGAACTTATATAAGTCGTCGTCTGTAAAATGAGTTATTATCTGGCGCATATTCTTGGATTGTCATTTATATACTGTGAAAGTTTCTCACCGCCGTCAAGGCTCGGAGAAAAAGAAACAAGGACATTGAACTTTATATCCGGAAAGAGTGCAAATGCGTCGCTGAGAGTAGACAGCACGCAAACATCGCCGGCAAGACCACAGATATCTATTTCCGAAATCTGATGCTTCTTTATCAATGCTTCTATCTTATCCACCGCACCGGGTGTCTGGAATATGGAGTACTCTTCGTGATTCTTATCCTCCCCTTTATGCATCACTGCCACTTCGCCGGAGGTAGAGAACACGGATTCAAAAACATCCGGAACAATTGCCGCGCCAATGCTGTCGCGGACACAATGCCTCACCCACATTCCACCACACGGTTCAAAAGAAGAGTGGTCATAGGGGTGAGAATCGGCTGTGATTAGTTTTACCGCATACTCTCCGTGATGCTCCTCAATATACCTTCCCAAAGTGGACATTGCCTCCTTGGCTCCGTTCAACGGAAGAGTACCATCAACAAAGTCAACCTGAGGGTCGACTATAATCAACATTTTTTCCACTTGTTTTCTTTTTGAGTCTTTTTTACCTCCCTGGAAATCTCATCAAGAATCTTCTTATCCATCGTGGATTCCACAAGTCCTTTAGAAAACGACACCATGCCCTTTGCTGTTTCAGTCCGCAAAAAAGCAGGGTCAAGTCCGGTATCGCCTAACCTCCAACGGTCAAGCGCATCAGCATCCTTGAATATCCGGAAAAGCGTACTGACATAATCCTTCCGGTCGGCAAATTGTTTTGCTATCTTGTCAAATCCTTTTGCGTCATCAATATCATGGAAACGCATCAGCAGTTCCGATTCAGGATGAAAATGTATTTCCGGATGCTTCCCACAATAATCGTGATAGTAAACAGCAGCTCTCGCCCCATGCCCGGTGTCAAGATAATCATCCATGCGCCGGGAATCATGCCACACAGCTGCATGTGCGAGGATGTCCATTGCCTCTGCATCACCGGGCATCTCCTGCTCCGCTATAAGTAACGCGTACAAAAGTACACGTTCATAATGGGGCATGCCATGAACCGCGCTGTCAGGCATGTTGTACCTTACAGCGGAGTACATATAATCCCTCCACTTGTGGAACAACTGCCTGACAGGCTCGCTATAATCGCTTAACTGTTTCTCTTCAACAACCATTATTTATCCAAAGGCAGCATGCTTGACACGCTCTCTTTGTTGAGGTAATAAAGTCGCGCACGGACTTGTTTAGCTCCTGCGGGCACATCGATTGGAGCAGTGTAAAGCGGAGAATTGCTGTTCGGATCTGTGCCATCGAGAGTATAACGGATTTCCGCTCCTTCGTAAGGTGAATTCATGAAAATCTTGCCGCCTTCAACCTTGACACCTGGTTGACGCATGTGGAAATTGACTCTACGGCCGGCAAGGAAAGGAAGCTCATGTTTATTAAGAACCTGATTAAACTGAGCGTGAGTGTAGGTTGTGTCGGAGTTCCATGCACGTTCCGCCATTCCAAGCATCTTCGGGAAGAGGTATAAATCCATCATTTCCGGTCCTCTTACCGTTTCGCTCCAAAGCTGACCCTGAACGCCCACAACTTTTCCGCCCGGCTGCTGAGGCGCAAGCACTGAAGGATAGGCATCAAGAGAATTGAACTCATCTGTAATCATTGCCCAACCAAGTCCATGTTCATCAGGATGTCCGCTGTAAGGCTGGTCAAAATAGAAACCATGGGCGGTAGAGAGCACAACAGGAGCACCTACCTGCTGAGCCTTGATTGCCGGAAGCACTGTCTCCTTACCCTGTGGCCAGGTAACCCACAGATTTACAAATTCAATGTATGGTGAGATGCTTTTGGCGGTATTCTCCTCTTTGCCGAGTACGATTTCCTGCCAACCAGCCATTTTGAGACCACGCTCTTTCAACGCATTGCCCATCCATTTTACCCAGTATGCATGCAGGTCACTCTCACTCTGCATATTGTTCTCTTTCATGAACTTGATTGCAGAAGGTGAGCCGCTCCATGCTCCGTGCGGCACTTCATCGCCGCCGATGTGGATTGTTTCAAGAGGCACACCGGCATCCTTGTACATGGCAATTATCTCATCAAACACCTTCTCCATAAATTTATATGTGCCTGGAACCGCGGGATTAATAACATTGTCGCCAAAGTCCTGGGCTGAACGGTAAACCGATGTGTCACCATCCTCGATAAGCCTGTAGGTGGCATCACCTGTGTTACGGTAGCGTGCTTCCATAGCCTTTCGTGCCGCGCGGGCATGACCGGGAGTTTCAATTTCAGGAATCACTGCCACTCCGCGTGCAGCACAGTATTTAAGGAAATCAATAAACTCCGCACGGGTGATATAACCGTTTGCAGTGCCACCTTTTGTCTCTGCACGTCCGTCACCGGCATAAATCTGGGCAAGAAAATCCTTTTCATCAGTGGTATAGCCACGCTTGCTGCTATATTCGGTAAGTTCCGGCAATCCGGGAATCTCAAGACGCCATGCTTCATCATCAATGAAGTGGAACTGGAGATGGTTCAGGCGATAGTCTGCCATTACATCGACAAATTTCTTCATCTGGTCAAGCGACTGGTTGTTTCTCGCAATGTCAATCATGACTCCGCGGTAACCATAGTCAGGCCAGTCTTCAACAACAGCGGCGGGAAGTTGTCCACCATTCATCTTAAGCAACCTTTCCAGTGTACGGCTTGCTGTATACAGCGCCTTCTGGCTCGCTCCTTCAATTGTAATTCCTTCCGGGGTTACAGTAAGGCGGTAAAATTCCGGATTGTCGTGTTTGATAAGTTTCGGAGTCTTATCACCGCCGGTATAGGTACCCTCACCTAATTTAACGCTCTTGAAAGAGGGTACGATATCGTAAGCACCTGCCTTTGCACCGTTGTTCAAGGCTTCGTTTATCTCATAGAACTTGTCAGCGGGAAGCATACGGTCTTTACCGGGAAGACTCCACTGCTCAGGACGTTCTGTGCCACTGAGGCGTATGAAATCCACATCAAACGGCTCGCCGGCAGCATTTACTCCATGAACACCATCCGCGCCATAACTGTATTGGGTCAAAGTGCCTGATGTGACAATATCCACCACCACACTGTCCGCACCCTCTGCAAAACGGGGTGAAGCGATGTAATAATATCCCGGAATGATACGGGCAACAGTATCGGCGGGATTAACCGCTGTCATCTTTCTGTCAAACTGGTTAAACGCAAGACGGGAAAGACCGGACAAGTCACCTTTAATGATAAATCGCTGCACATATTCCGGTTTGCCGTCAGCACCGATACGATTCATGAGATTCTGCCACGCAACCTCAACAGGAGCTGCTGTAGCACTGATGCCTGCGGATATCATTACCGCGGCTGCAAGTTCTTTTAGCATAGGTATTAAATTTATTTTTGGCAAATATAACCATTTCGCACGGATTGCGAACAAATCAGCTATGTTTTATTTGCCAAACAGACCTATATACACAAAAAATCCCGGCAAATTCCATCGGAAATGCCGGGACTTCGATATTGTTTATGGCTAACGGATTACTCCGCGCATTTTGCCTTTATAAACTCACGGTTGAGACGTGCGATATTGCTCAGAGGAATGTTCTTCGGACATTCAGCAGCACATGCGCCGGTGTTGGTGCAGTTGCCGAATCCAAGTTCATCCATCTTCTTTACCATTGCGCGTGCACGACGCTTGCGTTCAACCTGTCCCTGGGGAAGGAGAGCAAACTGGCTGACTTTAGCTGAAACGAAGAGCATTGCAGAACCGTTCTTACATGCTGCCACGCAAGCTCCGCAGCCGATGCAGGTAGCTGAGTCCATAGCGATGTCAGCGACTTCCTTAGAGATAGGAGTTGCGTTTGCATCAGGAGCACCGCCGCAGTTGAATGACACATAGCCGCCTGCCTGCTGAATCTGGTCGAATGCGTTACGGTTAACCATAAGGTCGCGGATAACCGGGAATGCAGCTGAACGCCATGGTTCGATTGTGATTGTGTCACCATCGTTGAACTTGCGCATGTGGAGCTGGCAGGTTGTGATGCCCTGCACCGGTCCGTGGGGATGACCGTTTATGTAGAGCGAGCACATACCGCAGAT
>CAMWQE010000070.1 GCA_947176335.1 uncultured Porphyromonadaceae bacterium
TTCTGCCTTGTTGTATTCAGCGATATCTTCAATGTAAACAATTGGTTCGGCAGTACGTCCAACATTGAAAATCTGAGAATTGAGTCCGTCGTAAACCCTCTCAAGCATTTTGTCGTGCTTTGGAGGATTCTCTTTGGCGAGAGTATACTGCTCTATGCGGGTTATTCCATGGATGCCCATATTCTGGGTGATTTCCACCGCATTGGTGCTCCACGGTGTAGTCATTTCTTTTCTAGGACCGACAAAGAGTCCTTTTACAGATTTGGATACGAGAGGTTTAGCTCCATCAAATAGCCAGGATAGCTTTTCGTTTTCCTGTTCTGAGAATTTGTGGTCGGTTTCTACGGCAATCACCGTTGAAGTTCCCTTTTTGAAGAATACTACCATTCTGTGTAACGATTGGTGATAGGGTTGATTTGAAAATGCAAAATTAATCAAAAAATGGCGGAGTGGCGCGACTTGTGGCTATTTTTGTTTCTCATATATTCCAGTAATTGCGCTGCGGGGGATTATTATGCCTACGATAGGGGATGCCTTTAGCTCAATAATCCATCCGTTGCCATGTTGGGTGACTTCACGAACCTGCTCCCACGGGATGATTTCAGAGGAAATCGGCTCTCCCTCCTCGTTGAGGTAAGTAACGGTGATTTTATCCTCCGGAATCACCTGCATTTCTTTGGTGAGCACCGCGAGACGCGCTTCATGTGTCAGCAACCGTGAAAAATATGCATGCGCAATGAGGAACGGGGCTATGAGGAACAAGAATATAAGCGCTACAAGCAACCACTTTAAATCAATCGCTAAAGCGAACGTGCAGAAAACCAAAACGGGGAGGGCAATTATCCACCACCATTTTAGTGCGACCTGCTTAAGTGCGATTGCAGTATATGCCGCCGATGATGATTTGAACGGAGAGGTGACGATAACCTTTCCGGGATTAACAAAATCCTCCGTCGTGCAGATGCAGACGGAGGATGCGGCTGTATTTTCAGTTTCAGTCTTCAAGTTTGTGGATAACGAGCCCTGATCTGAGTTTAGGTTCAAACCAAGTGGTTTTCGGTGGCATGATGTTGCCGGAGTCGGCAATATCCATAAGCTGCTTCATAGACACGGGATAGAGGGCAAGCGCCATAGCCATTTCGCCGGAGTCGACTCTTCGTTTGAGTTCTCCGAGTCCGCGTATGCCTCCAACAAAGTCAATCCTCTTGTCACTGCGCAGGTCATGTATGCCAAGAATATCCCTGAGGATTAAATCGCTTGAGATAGTAACGTCAAGCACTCCGATGGGGTCGTTGTCATCATACCGGCCTTGGCGTGCGGTTAGGCTGTACCATTGTCCCGGAAGATAAAGTGAGAAATTGTGGAGCCCGGTAGGGGTGTGGATTTCTTCTCCAACAGCTTCAACAACGAAATCTTTTTCAAGTGCAGCGAGGAACTGCTCAGGTGTGAGCCCGTTGAGGTCCTTGACAACCCTGTTATAGTCGATAATCTTGAGGTGAGATGCGGGGAATGCAACTGCAAGGAAGTAGTTGTACTCCTCATCTCCTTTATGGTCGGGATTGTTTTTCGCCTTTTCATTTCCAACGAGTGCGGCAGCCGCAGTGCGGTGATGTCCGTCGGCGATATATAGGTAAGGGATTTTCTCAAATTCTTTTGTGATTGTAGCGATGGTGTCATCATCGTCAATCACCCAGAAGTGATGTCCGAAACCGTCAGCAGCCGTGAAGTCATATTCCGGTTCGCCGGCTGTGACCTTTTTGATAATGTCTTCAAGGACTTCATTGTCGGGGAAAGCAAAGAAGACAGGCTCGATATTGGCGTTGTTGATTCTGACATGCTTCATCCTGTCCTCCTCTTTGTCGCGGCGGGTAAGCTCATGCTTCTTGATGCGCTCGTTCATGTAGTCATCGACATTTGCTGCAATGACAATGCCGTACTGGGTGCGGCCGTCCATTGTCTGCGCATAGATATAGTAGTGCTCTTTGTCATCCTGCACGAGCCAACCGTTTTTCTGGAAAGCGTTGAAATTTTCAACAGCTTTGTCATAAACTTTCGCGTCATGCTCGTCAGTGCCCGGCTCAAAGTCAATCTCAGGCTTAATGATATGATAGAGTGATTTGGGATTGCCTTCAGATTCAGAGCGTGCTTCTTCAGAGTTAAGCACGTCATACGGTCTTGAAGCAACTTCTGTTACCATTTCTTTCGGGGGGCGGACTCCCTTGAAGGGTTTTACTTTAGCCATAGCGCAATGTTTTTTTAGTGGTATTGATTATAAGGGAATATTATTTGGTTTGTCTTTCAATGGTCTGTTCCCTGTCCGGACCCACGCTCACTATAGTAATAGGTGTGGCGAGTTCTTTTTCAAGGAAAGCGATGTAGTCTTTGAATTCTTTCGGGAATTCAGTTTCGCTTTTCATTTTTGTCATGTCGGTTTTCCAGCCGGGCAAGGTTACATATACAGGTTTAATTGTCTCGCTCTCGATTGAGTAGGGGAAATCGGTGACTTTTTCACCATCGATTTCGTATGCAACACAAGCTTTGATTTCATCGAAGCCGTCAAGCACATCACTCTTCATCATGATGAGTTTTGTAACACCGTCAATCATGATTGCATAGCGGAGCGCAACGAGGTCAATCCATCCGCAGCGGCGTTCCCTGCCGGTAACGGCGCCGTATTCGTGACCGAGGTCGCGGATTTTCTTGCCGGTTTCATCAAATAGCTCTGTGGGGAATGGTCCGCTGCCTACTCTGGTGCAATATGCTTTGAAAATGCCGTAAACGTCACCTATTTTATTAGGTGCCACGCCCAGACCGGTGCAAGCACCTGCAGCCACGGTATTTGAGGATGTGACAAACGGGTATGAGCCGAAATCCACATCAAGTAGTGTGCCCTGTGCTCCTTCGCACAGCACTTTTTTGCCGTCGGCGAGTGCGCGGTTGATGACAAATTCGCTGTCAACAAGGTCGTAGGTCTTTAGATATTCGATAGCGTCAAGCCATTTAGCCTCCGCCTCCGCGATATCGGGAGTCTCACCCATATTTTTGAGTTGGGCAAGGTGTTTGTTCCTTGCAGCTTCGTAGCGGCTCATGAAGTCGGGTGCGAGGGTGTCGCCGAGACGCAGACCGTTTCTGCTGATTTTATCAGTATATGTGGGACCAATGCCTTTGCCGGTAGTGCCGATTTTTGCACCGCCCTTTGCCTTTTCATTAGCCGCGTCAAGCAGACGATGGGTGGGGAGGATGAGATGTGCTTTCTTTGAAATCTTGAGCAAAGGACGGATATCTACGCCTGATTCGAGGAGGGCTTCAGCCTCCTCCTTGAATAGTACGGGGTCAAGGACTACGCCGTTTCCTATGATATTTGTGCGTCCTTTCTGGAATATTCCGGAAGGAATTGAACGGAGAACATATTTCTTTCCTTCAAATTCAAGGGTGTGGCCTGCATTCGGACCACCCTGGAAGCGCGCCACGAGGTCATAACGCGGTGTTAGCACGTCTACTACTTTTCCTTTTCCTTCGTCGCCCCACTGGAGCCCTAATAACACATCGACTTTCATAATCACTTGTGCTGTTTTTTTGAGGTATTTTTATTAGTTTGTGTGGTTTTTTCGGTAGTTGCGCGGCTTTTTCTGGCGCATCTGGAGCACACCCCGTAAATGTATAAATCGGCATAAGCCGGTCGGAATGTGCCGAACCGAAGCGAGGAGAGTATGGTGTCTATAGCTGAATCTTTGATTTCCTTGACCTTGCCGCAACGGGTGCATACAAGGTGGTGATGATTGGTAAGCCCGGCGATTTTTTCGTATTGCGCGGGTTGTCTGCCGAAAGTGCGCCGACGCACCAATGCGGCATCTGCAAGAAGTTCAAGGGTATTGTAAACTGTTGTGCAGCTGACATGATAGCCGTCGGCATGGAGTGCGGCATGGAGCGACTCCACCGAGAAGTGGTCGTTAATGTCAAAAACTTTTTCCAGTATGGCGTAGCGTTCCGGTGTCTTACGCAACTTATGTTGCGTAAGATATCGGGTAAACGCACCCATAGCGGCTGTTTTAATCTTGTCGTCGCTCATCGCATACAAAGGTATATATTCCCCTTGATATCCCCAAATTATTTGAGGTTTTCGCGCACTCTTTCCAGATAGGCTTTCATAGCCTCGGAATCTCGGGCGGCGACAATTTCTTTCAGTAGTGTCAGCTGGTCTGTGATGCGGTCAAGTTGCTCGGGAGTATTCGGGTTGAAGAGGATTTCACTCAGCAGAAAGTCATCTTCCGACATCAATCCCTTTGCAATGTTCATGTGGCGTTTGAAAGTGGTGCCCGGGGCATCCTGATGCTTCATTATCGATGCGAAGACAAGGGTCGATGCGAATGGCACTGAGAGTGAGTAGGCTATGGTAAGGTCATGCTCCTCAAAAGTATATTCCTCTATATGAAGCCCAAGGCGGTTGTATATGTCTTTGAAAAAGACTTTGCCGAGGCAATCACCTTCGCTGATGATGATAGCGTTTTCATTCGCAAGATTGCTCAGCGATGCAAACGTGGGTCCAAACATAGGATGGGTGCTGACAAAAGGATGACCGCAGTTTGCGTAGAATTCCGGCAATCCTGTTTTGACAGATGCTATGTCTGAAAGAATGCAGTTAGGGCTTATGTGAGGCAGCACCGCTTTGAAAGCATCAATGGTGTATTTTACAGTGGCTGCATTTATCACAAGGTCGGGGTTGAAAGCATCTACCTCGTCAAGGCTTTCAAACCTGAGTGCGTGATATGCAAAACGGAGTTTTTCGGGAGACGGGTCATAGACAGCGACTTCATGGTCAAAGGAGAGGAGGTCACTGAAAAATGAGCCCATCTTCCCGGCTCCCATAATGAGTATCTTCATTACTTCTTTATTCTGTCGTTAAGCACTTCGATTTGCTGGCGAACCGATTCGTCATGTATTGCAAGGAGTATTGTTTTCATGAATTCCGCGCTCATGCCCATTTCTTCACCGAGTTTTACACGTGTGCGCATAACGTCATTATAACGGTTTGCCTGCACGACACTCATGCGGTGCTCTTTTTTATATTGTCCGATTTCGCGGGAAATTCTCATCCTGTGGCTGAGTATTTCAAGGAGATCGTTGTCAACTTTGTCAATCTGCTGGCGGAGGAGTGTCAGGTTTTCGGTACTCTGCTTTGAATCGCGTACAACAAGGGTGTTAAGTATGAAATTGAGAATCTCTGGTGTCACCTGCTGTGAAGCGTCACTCCAAGCCTTGTCCGGGTCGCAGTGGCTTTCGATTATGAGTCCGTTGAAACCCATGTCAAGCGCTTCCTGGCAAAGTGGTGCGATAAGTTCCCGTTTGCCACCGATATGCGAGGGGTCACAGATGATAGGAAGGTTGGGGAAACGAAGCCGGAGCTCGATGGGGATGTGCCAGTTAGGCATATTACGGTAAAGATGCTTGCCGTAGGTGCTGAATCCTCTGTGTATCGCACCGAGTTTTCTTATGCCGGCATTATATATTCTCTGCATTGCTCCAATCCATAGTTCAAGGTCAGGATTGACCGGATTTTTGACAAGGACTGTCACATCGGCATTATTCTCTTTCAATGTATCGGCAATCTCCTGCATCGCAAATGGGTTTGCAGAGGTGCGTGCTCCAATCCAAAGGATATCGATTCCGGCGGCGAGAGCCTCCTCAACATGCTGTTTGGTCGCAACTTCTGTTGCAGTGAGCATGCCGGTGGTTTCTTTGACTTCCTTCATCCATTCGAGTCCCGGTGCGCCAACACCTTCAAAGCCTCCCGGTTTGGTTCTCGGTTTCCATATTCCGGCGCGGAAAATACGGATTCCGTTATCAGCGAGTTCGCGTGCGGTGCACAGCACTTGCTCTTCTGTTTCGGCGCTGCAAGGACCGGCGATGATTAGAGGACGGTCAGCAGGGTATCCTTCGGGTATGATTGACTGTAAATCTTCCATGTTGTGTTTATTTAATTTGTTATTGTATGTTTACTTTTTTGTAAGATTCGCTTCTTTAAGGCGGTCAAGTGCACGGCGCATATTTTCTTCTGTCGCGCAAAGTGATATGCGTATGTACCGGTCGCCGTTTGAGCCGAAGATAAATCCGGGTGTAATGAAAACACGGGCTTTGTACAACGCTTCATCAGCAAGCTTTTCTCCTGATTCGCAGCTGTCCGGCACTTTAGCCCAAAGGAATAGCCCTCTTTGTCCGGGGTCAAAGGTGCATCCAAGGGCGGTGGCAATATCTTCAGCGGCTTTCCTGCGCTCCGCATACACCTTGTTAAGTTCATCATACCACTCGCTTCCGCATTCGAGCGCTTTGACAGCTGCGAGCATAAGTGGTTTGAACATTCCTGAGTCGATATTGGATTTGACTTTCAGAATCCAGTTTACAAACCGGGGATTGCTTGCAAGCATGGCGATTCTCCATCCTGCCATATTATGGCTTTTGCTGAGTGAGTTCAGCTCAATTGCGATATCTTTGGCACCGGGTACGGAAAGAATGCTTGTGGGATTTGAATTCAGTATGAAGCTGTATGGGTTGTCATGCGCAATGACAATATTGTGTTTCTTTCCGAATTCAATTATTTTGGCAAGCAATTCTTTGTCAGCAGGAGTGCCGGTTGGCATGTGGGGATAATTTACCCACATGAGTTTTATTTTATCAAGGGGTAGTTTTTCAAGCTCATCAAAATCAGGTTTCCATCCGTTCTCTTCCTTCAGGTCATAAGTGAAAATCTCAGCCTGGGCAAGATTGCTTACCGAAGTATAGGTGGGATAGCCCGGATTTGGCACAAGCACTCCGTCGCCGGGATTCAAAAATGCAAGTGAAATATGGAGGATTCCTTCCTTGCTGCCTATGAGAGGCTGAATCTCGGTATTTGGGTCAAGCACCACATCGTACCATTTCTTATACCATTCGGCGAATGCCTTACGCAATGCCGGTATTCCAACATAGGGCTGGTAACTGTGGTTGCCCTCTTTTGCCGCTTCCTGCGCAAGTGTGTCAATGACTTCTTGTGCGGGCATGCGGTCCGGGCCTCCAATGCCGAGTGAAATAACATCGAGTCCGCGGGCATTCATGTCGGCGACCTCGCGAAGCTTTCGCGAAAAATAATACTCTTTGACAGATGAAACTCTGTCAGCCGGGGTGATAATTGGTTCAGATTTCATTTTTACATTCTTTATATTCGCCAAGCACTTTGAAATCATTCAGAAGCGGACGCACTGCATCCAGTGCCTGACGGTAGCGGACAAACGAATCAAATGTTATGTCTACATAGAACCTGTACTCCCATTCTCTGCCGATAATAGGCATTGACTGTATTTTGGAAAGGTTCATATCGTAGAAAGTGAAGATAGTGAGAATTTTTGAAAGAGCACCCTGAGTGTGGGGGAGAGTGAATACTACGGATGCTTTGTTCAGCTCCTCATCTTTAGGCTTTAGCTCCTGTGCCACGAGGGGGTCGGCAAGTATAAGAAATCTTGTGAAATTCCTTTTGTTGGTTTCTATTCCTTTGTCAAGAATATCCAGTCCGTACAATTTTGCCGCAAATTCACCGCACACCGCCGCATGTCCCAGAAGTGATTCCTCGGCGATGTCTTTGGCGCTGCCGGCAGTATCGGTCTTCTCAACTATCCTTAGGTTCGGGTGACGGCGAAGATATTGTTCGCACTGCATCAATGCCATGGGATGTGAGTTTACTTCCGTAAGTTGGTCAATGCTTTGTCCGGGCAGAGCCGCAAGTACATGGGATATACGCATTTTGTGCTCACCGATAATTGTCAGATTGCTTTTTCTGAGGAGTTCGTGGTTTTGAAGCAGCGCGCCTGCAATGGTATTCTCAATAGCAAGAATCCCCAAAAGCGAGGCATCGGTGTCAAGTATATCAAACATGGAGTTGAAGGTGTCACATGGCACTGTGTCTATTTCCTGAGGATGAAAATAGGCTCTTGCTGCAGCGTCGTGGTAGCATCCGGCGACTCCTTGTATTGTTACCTTTCGTTTCATTTTGTTCAAGTGGCATAAAAAATCCCGTCGTCAAGAATAGGCGCCGGGATTTTATCATGTTGTTAACTTATGTAGTATTCAGTTAATGGTTCAGGCACATAAAATCCCGTTTTTATTTTTGGTAAAATAAAAATACGAATAATAATATGTGCTAAATCGGGTCATCTGGTAATGTTTATATGTGCAAATGTAGTGATAAATTTCTAATTGCAACCAAAATCGCTGGAAAAAGTTATGATTTGTAGCTGTTTTAACGTGAAAATCATATTTCACCTATAATTTTGACCGCTTCTTCAGGAGTAACGAGGGTTTGAGTTCCTTCAGCCATATTCTTCAAAGTCATTTTTCCCTGTGCAATCTCCTCTTCTCCAACAAGAGCTACAAAGGGAATAGCGCGGGAGTTGGCATAGGTCATCTGCTTTTTCATTTTTGCCGTATCCGGGTAAACCTCACATGCAATTCCGGCATCGCGCAAGGTTTTCAGCATCTTCATCGCCGCAAGGGCTTCTTTTTCGCCAAAGTTGGAAAACATCACTGTGGGAGCGGATGTGACAGTGTCCGGGAATAGATTCAGGGCAGTAAGCACGTCATAGATTCTGTCCGCACCAAACGAAATTCCTACACCGCTTAGCCCCGGCATACCGAATACTCCGGTAAGGTTGTCATACCTTCCGCCTCCGGAAATACTGCCTATTTCCACATCGCGCGCCTTGACTTCAAGGATGGTTCCGGTATAATAGTTCAAACCACGGGCAAGTGATACATCAAGTTCAACATCTGCCTTTGTGCCCAGTTGTGTGGACGCGTCAAGCAGTGTTTCAAGTTCCGCGACTCCGAGCAAACCAGTTTCGCTATCAGCAAGCAGAGTCTTTAACTGACTTAGGCGTTCGGCAGCTGTTCCCGAAATTGTCAGGACAGGTACGAGTTTTTCAATAGCTTCCTGTGATAAGCCTCTTTCTGCAAGTTCAGCTTTTACATTGTCAATACCGATTTTGTCTATTTTGTCAATAGCCACAGTAATATCTGTGAGCCTTTCAGGTGCTCCGATAATCTCAGCTATCCCTGCAAGTACTTTGCGGTTGTTCAATTTGATTGTAACCCTGATGCCAAGGCGGCTAAAAACAGAGTCAATCATCTGGATGAGCTCAATCTCGTTGACCAGTGAATCGCTGCCGACAATATCCGCATCGCACTGGTAAAACTCACGGTACCTCCCTTTTTGAGGACGGTCCGCTCTCCATACAGGTTGAATCTGGTAGCGCTTGAACGGAAGGGTCAAGTCGTTGCGGTGCTGTACAACAAACCGGGCAAATGGTACGGTAAGGTCATAGCGCAGACCTTTTTCACTGACTTTAGAAGTGAATTTTGCTGAATCAGCCGCGGTGAAAGTATCTCCTTCAAGTTCTTTAAGCCATTCGCCTGAATTAAGGATTTTGAAAAGTAGCTTGTCACCCTCTTCTCCATATTTGCCCATAATGGTTGAGAGGTTTTCAATGGAAGGGGTTTCGATAGGTGAAAAACCGAAAAGTTGGAACACCTCCCGTATTGTGGAGAATATATAGTTGCGGCG
>CAMWQE010000071.1 GCA_947176335.1 uncultured Porphyromonadaceae bacterium
ATATATATATTATATAGGTGTGACAAATCTTTGCCCTCAAAATTTTCAAGTGTCTTTATTTCCTCGATAAAGGAGTATCGCACGTATGGGGCGAGATAGAAATCAAATGCCGGAATTGCCTGACCTCCGTGCATTTCATTCTGGGCTGTCTCGAGCGATATACAGGCAATGATGCTTGCTGTTTCAATGCGTTTAGCAGGGCGTGATTCGCCGTGTCCTGCCGAAAAGCCGAATTTGAGAATTTTGTCGAGTGGATGCTGCACGCAAGTGAGGCTCTTTGTAGGGTAGTAGTCCTTGTCATGGATGTGGAGATAACCGTTTTTCACGGCATCGCGTACCTCCTGCGATAATAGATAATCGTCAACAAAAGGTTTTGTTGTTTCACTGGCAAACTTCATCATCATTCCTGCCGGAGAATCGGTGTTCATGTTCGCGTTCTCGCGGGTAATATCATTGCTCTTAGCTTCAATGATTTCAAGGAACATATCGCGGGTTTTGGCGCGGCGGGCAATGCTACGCTGGTCGCGGTAAGCGATGTAACGCTTCGCAACTTCCTGACGCGGGCTGTTCATCAGCTCCACCTCTACTCGGTCCTGAATCTCTTCCACGCTCATGCGCTCGTTGCCGGTTATGCCGATGCGGTCAGCAATCTTTTGTATGAGTGCTTCATCCTCGCCTCTCTCAGTCTGAAGCATTGCCTTGCGGATTGCGGCTTTGATTTTTTCCTCATTATAGCCGACGACTCTGCCGTCGCGTTTTACAACTACCTGAATCATAGGGTAAAGTTTGTGAGTGCGATAAGTTATGTTTTTATAGGGTGCAAATTTAGAAATTAATATCAAATGCGGCAATAAAGTTCAGAAAATTTTATGAAAAATTTTCGTTTTGGGAAACTTTGATAGATATTTATATTTGTAAAGTGTTGAAAATCAATGGTTGTTTCTTTGGTTTTGGGAAACTTTGCGGTGATATTCAGTGCTTAATATTCATAAATATGTTTTCTTGGTATGATACTCAATTGGTTGACGGGAGTAGGAAGATAAGGTGCATGACAGAGGCGCATCTTCTCTTCCCATAGGCATCCTGCATTACTATTGAAAGATAAAATGGTGATAAGAATCTTCCGCTGTTGTATGAAAAGTAATAATTCTTTATTTTTGTCGCATAAACACATTTAATATATATGAAGAAAGAACTAACGTCATTGTTGCTACTTGCTATTGTCTTGTTCGGGTGTAAGGAACAAAATATAAGCGATCTCCCCTCTATTGTGAAGAGTGCGGAAACTCTTGCTGATGCTGATACAGTTTATACCACAGATGAGTACTTCATTCAGAATATAGATATCAAGAATGGGAGAATTGCACTTAAAAATGTAAATGATAAAATCGATATCATCTTTTTGGACAAGGATTGTAAAGGTATAGAGGATACGATAATGCATGGAGCCGGTCCCCTTGATTTACTTGAGGGCTCATTTATGAAAACGTGTGTGAATGACAATGATAGTAACTTTGTTATCTACGATGCTTCTATCGGTAAGATCTTAACTGCAAAATACAATCCGGGATTTTCCACTTCTTATAAAGAAAACAAGGATATTATTCATGTTGGCGAACTTTGTATAGGCGATTCATTATTAGTAGGACATCCTGTGTCTTCGACTGGTTTATTTGTGATTACAGATGTTGATGGCGAAACAATACCGGTGGAATATTACCTTACGATGTCTAACGAATTAAAGAATGAACTCGGTCCTTCGTTTGATATGATCATGCGTCATAATCTGGCATTGAATTCAAGGAAAGACAGGATATTGGCTTTCAGCTATTATTTTGATGCGGTGGCTGTATATTCCACAGATGGAAAACTGATTCGAACCAATAGGGAAAGTAATGATGTGACAGAAGAGTGTGAGCTTATCAAAAATGCCGGTGAGTATTGGCTTCATAGCAATCCCTGCGCAACCGAAGATGCTTGTTATGTTAAGGTAACAAAGGTTATAGACGAAAAGAAAACTGATTCATATTTGGTTAAGTATAGTTGGAATGGTGATTTGCTGAACGCATATAAATTTCCGGAGGATTGCTCAGGAGCCTATGCAATAAGTGCTGATTCTAAACTATATTGTATTGTTGCAGATATCAAAGGGGAGGAAGAGCGGTATCATGTCGTTTCCTATCCATTAAACTGATGCTACGCTGTTATGCAGACGTTACTCCGGATCTGTTTGTGTGTAAGTAGAGCCGGGGCGCGTGATTCTGCGTATAGCCACTGGCAACAATCAGGAAGCCTGTGGAAGAGTGTCTGCATGAATGTTGAGCCTTAGGGAGGCGATGCTTGAAATGCCCACTGCATACAGCTATTTTGTATGATATTAATTGTTTGTTAGTGCGGAAGTTGGTGGTATGGTTATAATTTCTTACTTTTGCCGTTCATATAGTAATGAAGTATAAGTACTGACGTCAAAATGAGTAAAAAAGCACAGTTCGGCTCAAAGATAGGTCTGATAGCGGCAACTGTAGGCTCGGCGGTAGGTTTGGGAAACGTGTGGCGTTTTCCGGCTGAGGCGCAGGCAAACGGTGGAGCGGCGTTTCTGATAGTGTATATAGCTTGCGTGTTTATCCTTGGAGTTCCTGTGATGGTTAGCGAGTTTGCTCTTGGCAGGGCAGGGCGCAGCGATGCTATCGGTTCTTTCAAGAATATAGGCGCTCCAAAGCCGTGGTGGATTGTAGGAGGGCTTGCCATCTGCGCGAGCTATATGATTCTGTGTTTCTACATGGTGGTTGCCGGGTGGACTATTGAATACTTGTGGTCCTCATTGACCGGTAGTCTTTATGATTTCAGCTCAACTGTTTCGCTTGAGGGAGTGTTTACTGAAAAGATGCACACCATGATTCAGGGTAGTGTCAATCCGCTGATAGCAACATATGTTGTTATATTCATAAATATGGCAGTGCTGGTAATCGGTGTGCAGAAAGGGATAGAACGCCTCAGCAACACTCTGATGCCGCTGCTGTTTCTGGTGCTGATAGTAATGTGCTGCGTGTCGCTGTCGCTTGACGGGGCTGCGGAGGGTATAAAAAGTTTCCTTTCTCCGGATTTCAGCCAGATTAATTCTTCGGTGGTGCTGAATGCTCTTGGTCAGGCGTTCTTTTCACTCAGCCTCGGCATGGGAATCCTTATCACTTATTCCTCTTATTTCCCGAACTCCACGAAGCTTACAAAGACAGCAGTGACAGTGAGCCTGCTTGACCTGCTTGTTGCGGTGATGATGGGACTGATAATATTTCCCGCAATCGCAACTTTCAATCTTAAAGACGCTTCGCTTGAGGGGACTACCCTTGTTTTTGTGACTCTGCCGGAGGTGTTCCAGATGATGCCGTGGACCCGCCTATGGTCAGTGCTTTTCTTCCTGCTCCTTACAGTTGCGGCAATCACAAGCACAATATCTATCGCGGAGGTGACGGTAGCGTTCGTTACAGACCGATTCAGGATAAGACGGGTAAAGGCTTGCTTATGGACTATGCTTCCCTTACTTGTTTTCAGCACAATATGCTCGATGTCACTCTCCGGTGACAGTTCGCTCCGCATCGGCGGGATGAGTGTGTTTGATTTCCTTGATAATGTGGCGACAAATCTGTTCCTCCCCATAGTTTCAATAGGGGTGTGCGTGTATATGGGCTGGTTCGCTCCTAAAGACATAATGCGTGATGAAATATCCAATTACGGGTCGGTAAGTTCTCATCCGACAGGAGCAATCCGTTTTGTAGTAAGGTATGTGGCTCCGCTGCTCATCGCTCTTGTGCTGATCAGCTATTTCCTGAATTAATGGCGGAGAAGGGTTTTACATCCGGCGAGCGCCGGGGGCTCATTGTGCTTCTCGCGGGGATGTGCGTTATTATCGCATGGGTTTTGATGTCAAAAACGTGCGGTAGCAATGAACCCAAGACAATACCAACTGCCGCTGTCGCAGCCCACGATTCAATTGTGATGCACAGAGATAGCAATGCAAGTGTAGCAAAAGTCATAAGCAATATAAAGAAAAAATCCGGTAGGAAAGTTTCGCGCCGACCTGACGGTAAAAAAAGAGATTATTTAGCAGAACCGATAGATGAATAACAAGAAAACCACGGCGCAGAGGGCGCTGTTTGCAACAAAAATCGGAGTAATAGCCACTACGGTCGGTTCGGCAGTAGGACTTGGAAATATATGGCGATTCCCTTATGAGGCGGGCAGCAATGGGGGAGGAGCATTTCTGCTCTGCTATTTCCTGTTTATATTTATTATAGGTGTACCGGTGATTTGTGCGGAGTTCATGATGGGCAGAGGTACAAGGAGCAATATTTTCGGCGCATACCGCAAACTCTCACCGGGAGGGAAATGGTACATAGCCGGCTTTATGGGTATTTTTGCTTCCATGTGCATTCTCAGCTTCTACTCTGTGGTTGCGGGGTGGATTCTGGAATACCTCGTGCAGTCGGTGACAGGAGGGATAGAGCTTGCAACCACGCAGGAATACCACCAGGCGTTTGACGAGTTTTCCACCTCATCTTTTCGCCCTGTGGTGTGGACTCTTATCTTCCTTGCCCTTAATTTCCTTATTCTTGTCAACGGTGTGACAAAAGGCATCGAGCGTATGTCAAATATTTTGATGCCGTTGTTGTTTGTGCTGCTTGTGATTTTCTGCATCAATTCATTGACTCTTGATAAAGCTGCGGAAGGTTTATCTTTCCTGTTTCATCCTGATTTCTCCAAAATTACTCCAAAGGTGCTTCTTTCGGCTATGGGGCAGGCTTTCTTCTCTCTCAGCCTCGGACTCGGATGCATGACAACCTATGCGTCATATTTCGGAGACAGGACAAGGCTCGGCAAGACAGCTTTGACTACTGCGGTACTTGACACGGTGGTTGCTCTTCTCGCAGGAGTGATAATTTTCCCGGCTGTTTTTTCTTTCGGCTTCTCTCCGCAGGCAGGTCCTACGCTTGTTTTTGAAGTTCTCCCGGCGATATTCCACAATCTTCCCGGTGGAGTGGTATGGTCCGCGCTTTTCTTCCTGCTGCTGACACTCGCATCACTGACATCAACCATATCGATGAGCGAAATTTCAATAGCCTTTATGGTGGAGGAGTGGAAGTTGAAGCGGAGGACAGCGACAATAATCAATACATCCATCGCAATGATTGTAGGGATGCTGTGCGCGTTGAGTTTCGGAGTGTTGTCTGACTTCACAATTTTCGGGCTAACGATTTTTAATTTCCTGGATTACATCTCTTCCAATGTGTTACTTCCTCTTGGCGGAATGATTGCGGCGATTTTTGTCGGATGGTTTGTTGACAAACGGTTTGTGAAGAACCAGATGACCGATAACGGCTCTTACAGGAGCTACCTCTTGCCTGCAGTTGTTTTCTGCCTGCGATATATTGCTCCTGCGGGCATAGCGTTGGTGTTTTTGAACTCCATCGGGGTGATATAGTTTTGGCAGAACGGGCGATAATAGCTAATTTCGCAGAGAAACTCTAAAAAGAGATTACTTGACCCCATTTACTTTAAATATCAAGGGAGAACTGCGCCATTTCGATAGCCCGTTGGTAATGGGCATATTGAACGCCACTCCTGATTCGTTTTACAAGCCGTCGCGCCAGTCAGGCAACGAGATAGCAGCCGCGGCGCAAGCTATGATTGCGCAGGGAGTGGACATAATAGACATTGGAGCATATTCATCACGTCCAGGAGCTGATGATGTGAGCGCTGATGAAGAGATGGAGAGGCTTGGGGCTGCCCTGAGTCAGGTGAGGGGAGTGTCCGACAAGGCCTTAGTGTCGATTGACACATTCCGTGCTGAAGTCGCTGAAAGGGCGGTGACGGAGTATGGTGCCGATATTGTCAATGATATTTCCGGAGGACTCCTTGACCCGGATATGGTTGCAGTTGTCGCACGGCTTAAGGTGCCTTATGTTCTGATGCACATGCGCGGCACCCCGGCTACGATGCAGCAGATGTGCAATTATCCGGAGGGTGTGACTGCGGGAGTAATCAAGGAGCTGTCGGAGCGTATTAATGCAGCAGCTCTTGCAGGAATTGCGGATATTATTGTTGACCCCGGTTTCGGTTTTGCCAAGACAGTAGAACAGAATTATGAACTGTTGCGCAATCTGCCGATGCTTGCCGATACTTTCATGCGCCCTGTATTGGTTGGTATGTCAAGAAAATCAATGTTCACTCGACCAATGGGCATAACAGCAGACGAAGCCCTTCCGGCTACAGTCGCCGCAGATGCAATAGCTCTGTTGGGAGGGGCGGCAATTTTGAGGGTACATGATGTTGCGGCGGCAAAACAATGCGTTGAAGTGTGCCGCATGGCAGGACTTACATCAAAATAATAAGGAAGTATGGACGGATTTGGAATAAGAGACGCGCTTGATATCGCGATAGCAGCACTGTTGCTCTTCTACTTGTACAGGATTATGAAGGAGAGCGGCACAATCAATATATTCTTCGGTGTGCTTGCATTTATAGTTGTGTGGGTGCTCGCATCGCAGATTCTTGAAATGAAACTTATAGGCACAATCCTCGATAAATTCATGAGTATCGGTTTGCTTGTGCTGGTAATACTGTTTCAAGACCAGATTAAGCGGTTTCTGGTGGAACTGGGCGACCATAAGCGATGGCGCTTTTTGAAGAAACTGTTCCATCACTCCCGCGGCAACCAAGAGGACCATACGCGGCAATACATATTGCCGATAGTGTATGCCTGCATGAATATGGCTAAATCCAAGACAGGTGCTCTGATAGTGATTCAGAATGATATACCTCTTGATAATTATGAGAAATCAGGCGATATAATAGACGCCAAGATAAATTCACGCCTTATAGAGAACATTTTCTTCAAGAACTCCCCCTTGCATGACGGCGCGATGATTATTGCCGGTGACAAGATTGTTGCAGCAGGCTGCATATTGCCGGTGAGCCATGACAGGAATGTGCCGAGGGCTCTTGGACTGCGTCACCGTTCTGCCCTTGGCATTTCTCAGGCGACTGATGCATTCGCTATTGTTGTATCGGAGGAAACCGGCGGTATTTCTGTGGCATATAGAGGAGTGCTTACCACCCGCCTTTCATCTGCCGACCTTGAGCAGCGCCTCTCGCAGATATTCCACCACAACGAAGGTTGATGCTTCGGTTGGATTTTGGATGGCTTTTGCAGTGAAAATGGCAAGGAAAATGACAACGTACTTGCCTAATTGAAAAATAACGCCTACCTTTGCAGTCGCAATCACGGAACAAGCACAAAGGAGTGATGCTCGAGTGGTTGAAGAGGCACGCCTGGAAAGCGTGTATACGCCAAAAGCGTATCGGGGGTTCGAATCCCCCTCACTCCGCAAGGAAACACGTTGAGAATCTGCAAGATAACTAACGTGTTTCTTCCTTTTTCAAATCTTCTTGACTTAAATTATACTTTGGTGAAAGCTTTGGATACGAAGATTCATGATGCTCTAAAAGATATTTGAGCTGATATAACCAGAAATTTACGGACATTAAATTAAATCCTCAGAACGCTGTACAATTTCCGAACGGCGTTTTATGTTGTGATATTTCAACGTTATTTATTCAATTATTTCCCACTAACTGTCCATGTCTTAGCTAATTAATTTGTAGCCGAGGAGTGATAATATTGTGCTGAGGATTGTGAAGTAGATGATGCCGATTACAACAGCAGCAACATAAGCCAGCCATTTTTGGGAAATATGTTTTCCAAGATAGCGGATTACTGCAGGCATAGACAGGGTATAAATACCGATTATGATAATTGAAATTATGTCTTCTCTCATAAAAGAATAGTGGTGAAAATCTTAGTATGAAAAACGCTGCAACTTATTCAGTTACAGCGCCTTATCTTGCTTTTGGCGGAGAGAGAGGGATATGAAACCATTGTAAAATACGCTATTGCAGCGAATCTCTATTTTACTATTACAGCCATAATATTAGTTATTTATACCAAATAGTCGGTAAAGAAAAATAAATTGGATTTTCCTTGATTAATCGGATTTTTGTATGTAATTTTGTATGTGTAAAATTGAGACAACCTACTTCCTCATACAAAAATCTTGGTTATGGATAAATACAAGCACCGTGTCAGCTTCCGGTTGGAGAAGCGAAAAGATAAGAATGGCAACTTTCCTGAAGAGATGCCTATTAATGCCGACATCACTTTTGGCGGCAAACGCATATGGTATTATTCCGGCTACCGTATTGCTCCCGGTAAGTGGGATGAAAAGATTCAAAGGGTAAAGCGAAACAATTTCAATTCTGACGATATTTCGGCTTCCGACATCAATCAGCGGCTTGTCAAGATAACCTCTGCCGTTGATGAAGCATTCGCACAATTGGAGTTGAGAGAGGAAGAAGTAACGCCTACTACAGTACGTGAAGAACTCAAAAGAATACTCGACGAAGAGAAAAGCACTCGATTGACGGTCGAACAGACTTATCAGCTTCTTATTGACGAAAGGGAAAAGGAGTTGAAAGAAACTCCTGCAACTGCTCAGTGGTCGAAAGGTACGCTTACAAAGCACAAGACGATGCAGAAACATCTGTCAAAATTCAGATCAACATTGTATTTTGAGGACATCAACGATGAATTGCTTGCTAAATTTGAATTGTTCTTGATTGGAAAGGGGCTCTCCAACGGCTATGTATTCAAATCAATGAAAGACATAAAGACCTTTCTAAATTGGGCTACCAAAAAGGGTTATAACCGCAATCTCAAATACCAAAGTTATCAGCAGCGTTTCCATGATGAAACCACATCCGACACCGCTGTAAACCATTTCGCACTTACACCGGACGAGCTGCAATCGATTATGACTTTCCCAACCCATAGAGAGGCGATTGACAGAGCAAGAGATATATTTATTTTCTGTTGCTTTACAGGTTTGAGATTTTCCGAGGTTATAGCTCTTAAATGGTCTAATCTCGACGGTGATATTCTTGATACTACGGCACAAAAGACAGGTCAGAGAAAGCGCATACCACTTGCCGAAGATGCGTTGCGCATATTGTCGAAATATCCTCCGGCTCCGGATGAACAAGATCCTTCTCTATTCCCTAAAATCTCTAATCAGAAATTCAATGCGCACATGAAGGAAGTGGGTAAGTTGGCAGGATTGACGGGCGATTGGATTATAGAAACACAAAACGGCAGAACTCGAACAAGGAAGACAGTTAAGAAGTATGAAGTTTTGGCTTCTCATTGTGGTCGTCGCACATTCACAACATTGTGTCTGCGCAAGGGTATGTCTCCAGAGGATATACGAGCCGTGACCGGACACACCACTGCCGGGATGATGATGAAGTATGTCAAGTTTGACGATGAGAGCAAAAGGGAAAAGATGAATCTGCTTAACAACGGCCAAAGTCATGGAGTTGAGACTGTCTTCGATAATGCCATTACCGATGATGAGCGTATTCGACTTGGCATACCAACTCGCGAAGCCTATCTTGAAATCTTCGAGGGAGATACAGCTTCAGTTAACGCCCATCTCGCAGTCCTCGCTCACATTCGAG